>CAYTJW010001050.1:0-2242 GCA_964438135.1 uncultured Thermoanaerobaculia bacterium | reverse complement strand
AGGCGACCGGGCTGCTCACGAACGCCCTCGAGCGCGCCCGCGCCGCCGGGGACGCGGCCGGGGCGGAGCGCCTCGCGCGGGAGCTCGAAGGCCGCCGCGACCAGCGCTGAGCGACCGCCGGCGATCTGCCGGCCTAGTCGAGCCGCTTGTCGAGGGCGGCCAGGTACTTGGCGACGTGGTCTTCGCAGTCCTCGTCGTCCTCGGGGTCGACCGCGCCGACCTGGACCGTGGCCTGGGTGCCGCTGCCGAGCAGCTGGACCTTGATCTCGTGGCCGCCCGTGCGGCGGGTGTGGAAGACGAACCAGCCCTCGTCGCGGTCCGACTCGCCCATGTAGTACTTGACGTCGCGCACCGCCTTGACCGCGTCGTCCCACACCAGGTCGACCGACTTCGCGTAGGTCCTCGCCTGGGCCGCCACGGCCAGGGTGCCGAGGCCGATCACCAGCGCCAGGGTCGCGCACACGATCCGTCGCGTCATGCCCACCTCCATCGCGCTCCTCTCCCCGAGAATACCAGCCATCTTCCCGTACCCGTACCCGTACCCGTACCCGATGCCTCTCCCCTCACCCGCCCGGCAGCGGCGGCAGCGCGGCCCGTCGCCCGCGCCGCACCAGCACCGCCGCCAGCACGACCAGGGCCACGGCCCCGAGCAGCAGACCGCCGCCCAGCAGCGGCCGGTACGCGAGCCAGGCCGCGGCCACGGTGAGGAGCGCCAGCGGCACGGACACGAGCAGGGCGACCAGCCCCACCCCGACCCGCGCCAGCCGGCCGAGGAACGGCACGACGTCGGCGACCACCGCCAGCGGCCGCAGGACCGTGGCGAGGCCGACGAACAGCAGCAGCCAGCCGGCGCCGCGCAGCAGCCAGGTGACGGTGCGGTTGCGGCCGACCGCCGCCTCGAGCATCTGCGCCGCCGGCACGGTGCCCGGTGAGAGCATCTCGAGCTGGCGGCCGGCGCGGGTCGGGTAGGGGCCGAGGCTCGAGCCGTCCTGCCGCGCGACCACGCTGACCGGGCCCGCGCCGGCCACGGCGAAGCGGACCCTGACGTCCCCCACCTGCGGCCGGGGCGGGTCGAGGCCGAGGTAGAAGCCGGCCCCGTCCAGGCGCAGGCCGTTGGGGGCGCCCGGCGGCAGCGCGCCCGGGACGAGCGGCTCGAAGCGGTCGATGCCGGCGACGAGGCCGGCCGAGAGGGTGAACGCCCCCACCGTCACCCGCGGCGCGGTCATCTCCGCCGCACTGACCGGGAATGCGCCCGGGTTGCGGTGCTCGACCGGGCTCTTGAAGTCGCTCGAGTCGACCAGACTGCTCGACCAGACGGTGCTGTAGCTGGTGGTGGTGACCCGCTCGGTCCCGCCGCCGGCCCGGGTCCGCTCCTCGCTGCGGCTGTCCTCGCGCCACTGGTACATCTCGACCGTGCGGCGGAGACGGATGGCGTCCACGGCGATGCCGAACTGCGGGTCCACGACCTGGCCGTGGGGCGACGCCACCCCGCTCAGGTGCACCAGCCGGCCGTCGTTCGCCGCGTCGACCAGGTCGGCCGCGACCGAGCGCACCGCCGCCGCGCCCTCGGCGAGGCTGCGCGCGGTCGTGACCGCCCGCCCCTCGTTCCACCACAGGAGCGGCACGCCGAGCAGGAACAACAGGCCGCCGACGAGCACCCCCTTGAGGGCGCCGCCCAGGCGCTGCACCCAGGGCTCGCGACTGACCTCGACGATGCGGTCCGGCATGCCGCCCCTCCCCGATCGCTGCGCGCAGGGTGCGCCGCCGCGGGCGGCCCGTCAAGGTGAAGGGGTCAGCAAGCGGTTCCCGTGGCGGCGGACCCCGGCGCCAGCCACCCGCCCCTACCCGTCGAGGCGGGCCACGAGCTGCCCGAGGACGCGCTCGAAGTCGCGCTGGAACGGGGCGTGCAGGAACGCCACCCGCTCCTCGACCAGCTCGGCGCGGAACCCCTCGCCGCGGCGGGTGAGCGCGTAGCGGAGCACGCTCCTGCCCATGCGCTCGAGCCGCACGACCAGGTCCCCCCGCTCCAGGCCGACCGCCACCCGGGCCGGCACGTCGAGGTCGTCCAGGACCCGCTGCACGCCGGCCACGAAGGCCTCGGGCGTCAGCCTCTCGACCTCGAACACCTGACGGCTGGGGTTCGGCGAGCCAGCCACCTTCGGTCCCCCGCCGGCGCCGCGGCTCAGCGCGGGCCCGCGGCGGGCTGGCCGACCGCGACCCCGGGCGGCGACAGCGGTGCCGG
>CAYTJW010001049.1:0-2243 GCA_964438135.1 uncultured Thermoanaerobaculia bacterium | reverse complement strand
CCGCCGTCGTAGACCGCCACCGCGTCGGCCGGCAGCCGCTGGCCGCAGGCGGTGGCCGCGAGCAGGGCCAGCAGGGCGAGGCCGAGGGCGGTCGAACGACCTGGCAACGTGGGACGGGTCATCGCTCCTCCGCGGGTCACGGCCGGCGGCACGGGCGGGCCTGCCCCGGCAGGGGGTCGCCCGAGGGGCGACAGGGAGAGACGCGAACGGCCCAAGCCCTTTCGGGCCTGAGCCGCTCGTCGGATCGTGCCGTGCCGCGCGAGCGCGGCGGTGTGCGTCAGCGGCCCGGGCTCACTGCGCGTCGAAGCGCATCAGCTCGACCGGGACGTTGGTGTTGACGTTGGCGATGACCGAGGCGGCCGAGACGGTGGTGTAGGTGTCGCCGCAGTTGCTGGCGGTGTAGGGGCCGGCGGCGTTGACGGCGGTCCCGTTGAGGCACTGGAACGGCTCGGTCGGCGGCGCGGTCCAGTTGCTGGCCGTGGTCTGCAGGCCGCCGTCGTTGGTCGGTCCGCCGCTCACTGCGCTGTTCCACAGGCCGCCGTAGAAGTTGCCGGCGGCGATGCGCGGCACGGTGGTGAGCGGGACGTTGACCCAGTTGCTGACGGTGGCGTTGACGTTGAGCTCGCGGGCCAGGACCGCGCCGGCGGTCGAGAACACGCCCACGCCGTTGAGCACGCCGGCCGCGCCGGACGCGGTCTGGCTGTCGAGAGAGGCGGGCAACACGTCGAGCGAGGTCACGTCGAGCGGGTACCAGCCGGCGTCCGGCTTGAACAGGTTCGACATGTAGAAGTTGCCGCTCCAGGTGTAGAACGACGAGCCACCCGCGCCCCAGTAGTCGATGGTCTGCGGCGCCTCGCTCTGGCCCGGGCCGGCCGGGTTGGCCAGGTTGACCTTGGTGCCCTTGGCCGGGGCGGCGGCGAACGCCACCGCGCCCACCAGGGCCACAGCCACGACGACGAGCAGCGCTTTCCTCATCACAGTCCCCCCTTCCTTCATCCTCGGGCTCAGGGTACCGCGCCCGCTCGCGCCAGGTCAAGGGCCCTGCGCCCTTGCGCCGCTCCCCGTCAGGGCCCGACGGCGAACGAGGTCGCGCCGATCTCCTCGCCGCCCGGGCCGAGGACGCGCACGGTCCAGCGGCCGGGGGCGACGTTCTTCGTGCTCCAGGTGCGCCACGAGGCGGTGCGCACGGTCAGCTCGACCCGGCGCGTCTCCTGGCCGTCGCGCGACCAGACGTGGGTGACGGTGGTCGGGGCGGTCGCGCCCTCGACCCGGGTCAGGCAGGTCAGCTGCCCCGTGTCGGCCGGGAACGACTCGGAACGGCCGACCAGCTCGCGGTCGGCGACGCCGGTGCCGACGCCGATGCTGGTCACGGTCAGGGCGGGTTCGGCGGCCGGGAGCGGGGCGGCGAGGGCGGCGAGGGCGGCGAGGAGCAGGGTCGCCGTCAGCGAGGTCTTGACCATGGGCACCTCCGCGACCAGGGTACACCGCCGGCGGCGCGGAGCGTCGTCCTCCGGCCCGCGGGATGCGATCGCGGCCGCGGCTGGGTTACCCTGCCGCTGGAGGGGAGCCATGCCGCACGTCACTGCCGACCACCGCCTGACCGGCCGCGCCTCGATCGTGGGCTGGGGCACGACCCCGCTCGGCCGGCTGGGCGTGCCGGCCTCGACCCTGATGCGGCGGGCGGTGGAGCGCGCGCTCGGCCACGCCGGCCTGCCCCTGTCCGCGGTCGGCGGCCTGGTGGCGATCCCGTCGCTGTCCCACCCCCACTTCATGGAGGCCCACAACCTGGCGACGCAGATGGGCCTCCTGCCGCGCAAGGACGTGGTGGTGCGGACCATCGACACCGGCGGCGCCGGGCCCGTGACCGGTCTGCTCGAGGCGGCGCGGATGGTCGAGCAGGGCTGGTGCGAGGTGGCGGTGGTGGTGGCCGGGGACGCGGTGGCGTCGATGCCGTCGGACGAGTTCCTGCGGCGGGCCGACGCGAGCTGCCAGGACCCCGAGGGCGAGCTGGCCAGCCCGGTCATCCCGCACGGCTACGACCGGGTGGCGCAGTGGCAGATGGCGACCCACGGCACCACCCGCGAGCAGCTCGCCATGTGCAGCGTGCTGATGAGCCGCCAGGCCGCCCGCCACCCCGACGCCCTGACCCGCACCCCGCACACCCTCGAGGAGGTGCTGGCGGCGCGGCCGGTGGCCCCGGTCACCGGCCTCCTGGAGTGCGCGCGCCGGGCCGACGGCGGCGC
>CAYTJW010001048.1:0-2244 GCA_964438135.1 uncultured Thermoanaerobaculia bacterium | reverse complement strand
GCCGCCAGCAGGCCCCTGCCGAGGCGGGGCCGGTCGGTCACAGGATGTACCGCGCCAGGTCGCGGTCGGACAGGAGCGGCGCGAGGCGCTGCTCGACCAGGGCCGCGTCCACCTCCAGGACCTCGCCCGAGCGCTCCGGGGCGGAGAACGACACCTCCTCGAGCAGTCGCTCGAGCACCGTGTGCAGGCGGCGGGCGCCGATGTTCTCGG
This sequence comes from uncultured Thermoanaerobaculia bacterium, assembly GCA_964438135.1. Taxonomy (GTDB): domain Bacteria; phylum Acidobacteriota; class Thermoanaerobaculia; order Thermoanaerobaculales; family Sulfomarinibacteraceae; genus CAYTJW01. Next base: position 2,034 of record CAYTJW010001048.1, on the reverse strand, counting down.
TCGCGGCGTTGATCTCGCCGGCGATGCGGGCGACGGCGGCGAGGGCGTCGGCAGCGAAGCGGAGGGTGACGCCCTCGGTGGCGAGGAGGGCGGTGTACTGGCGCACCAGGGAGCCCTCCGGCTCCACCAGGATGCGCTCGAAGTCCTCCGCCGTCAGGGGTTTGAGCTCGACACGGATGGGGAACCGGCCCTGCAGCTCGGGGATCAGGTCGGAGGGTCGGGCGACGTGAAAGGCGCCGGCGGCGATGAACAGCACGTGGTCGGTGCGGACCGGCCCGTAGCGGGTGGTGACGGTGGTCCCCTCGACGATCGGCAGCAGGTCGCGCTGCACCCCCTCGCGCGACACGTCGGGGCCGTGGCCCGCCCCCTCGCGCGAGGCGATCTTGTCGAGCTCGTCGAGGACGACGATGCCGGACTCCTCGACCCGTCGCACCGCCTCGGCCTCCACCTGGGAGCGGTCGACGAGCTTCTCCTCCTCCTCCGCCACCAGCACCCGTCGCGCCTCCGCCACCCGCATCCGCTTGCGGGTCCGCCGGCCGGCCATGCCGCCGAACAGGTCGCGCAGGTTGAGCCCCATCGACTCCATGCCGTGCGGGGTGAACATCTCCACCGTCGGCAGCCGCTGCTCGGCGACCTCCAGCTCCAGCTCGCGGTCGTCGGCCGTGCCCTCGCGCAGCGTCCGCTTGACCGCCCGACGGCGCTCGTCCCAGGTCGGGTCGGCCGCGGCGGGTTGGGGCAGGAGCAGGTCGAGGAGGCGCTCCTCGGCGGCCCGCTCCGCGCGCACCCGCACCTCGCCCGCGCGCTCCTCCCGCACCAGCTGGATGCCGGCCTCGACCAGGTCGCGGACGATCGACTCGACGTCGCGGCCGACGTAGCCGACCTCGGTGAACTTGGACGCCTCGACCTTGAGGAACGGCGAGCCGGTGAGGCGGGCCAGGCGACGGGCGATCTCGGTCTTGCCGACCCCGGTGGGGCCGATCATGATGATGTTCTTCGGCGCCACCTCGTCGCGCAGGGTCGGCTCGAGGCGCTGCCGCCGCCAGCGGTTGCGGAGGGCGACCGCGACCGCCCGCTTCGCGTCCTGCTGGCCGACGATGTGGCGGTCGAGCTCGGCGACGATCTCCCGCGGCGTCAGGTCCGGCTTCACGCGCTACAGCTCCTCGACGGTGACGTGCTGGTTGGTGTAGATGTCGATGTCGGCGGCGATCCGCAGCGACTCGCGGACGATGTCGCCGGCGCTCAAACGAGTGTGGCCGAGCAGGGCGCGGGCCGCGGCCAGCGCGCACGGCCCGCCCGAGCCCACCGCCACCACCCCGTCGTCGGGGGCGATGACCTCGCCGGTGCCGGACAGGAGCAGGGTGGTCGAGCGGTCGGCCGCCACCAGCAGCGCCTCGAGGCGGCGCAGGACGCGGTCGGTGCGCCAGTCGCGGGCGAGCTCGACCGCCGCCCGCTCGAGGTTGCCGCCAAAGGCGTCGAGCTTGCTCTCGAAGCGGTCGAACAGGGCGAGGGCGTCGGCCACCGAGCCGGCGAAGCCGGCGACGACCCGTCCGCCCGCCAGCCGGCGCACCTTGGCCGCGCCGTGCTTGACGACGGTCGAGCCGAGCGTCACCTGGCCGTCCGAGCCGACCGCCACCGCCCCGTCGCGGCGGACCGCGACCACGGTCGTGTGGTGGAAGCGCGCCATGCCCACCTCCGCCGGCATTGTCGCGCGCCCCCCCCACCGGCGCAACCGCTCCCGAGGCCCCTCGTTGCCGCGGTGCCGTTGGCTGGGCGGGCGAGCTGACAGCCGACCGCTGACGGCTCGAGACCGCTACCCCTTCTCCAGCTTGGCGACGGTGGGCAGCAGGGTCTTGCGGCCGGCGCGGTCGAAGAACACCACCAGCTTGAGGGAGGCGCCGCTGCCCTGGCACTTGAGGACCAGGCCGGAGCCGAAGCGGGGGTGGCGGACCCGCTCGCCCGGCCGCCAGGGGGTGCCGGCCCCGTCCACCGCCACCGCCGGCAGGGGCCGGCCCGACCGCGCCGGCCGGGCGGGCG
>CAYTJW010001047.1:0-2248 GCA_964438135.1 uncultured Thermoanaerobaculia bacterium | reverse complement strand
ATGGCGAGGGTGGGCGACGAGGGTGACGGAGGGCCGCGGAGGCTGGGTTCGGGCGCTTCGCGGGCGACTCGAGCGTGGCGTGAAGCGTTGCCAGGGCCGACGATTTGGCATTCTGTGGCCCGCGATGCAGATGTGGACCGGGATTGAGGGAGTTGGAGAGAGCGCTGTGAGGTGGTTGTCGAATCCGAGCGGGCTCGGGCCTGGCGGCCGCGAGGCTGGGAGGAGGCGAGCGGCGGCGAGTGGGGGTGGGCTGGCTCTCCTGGCTGCCGTCTTGGCCGCTGCAGCGGCCCTGCTGGCGCCGGCCTCGGCCGAGGCCTCCCGATACCTGCCGCATGCCCTCGAGCCTGTCACCGCGCCTGCCGCGAGCCTGGAGGACCTCGCCGGTGCCGCTGAGCATTCCTCGCTCCCCGTGCTGACCACCGCCGACCGCCTCGACCTGGTCGACCTGGCGGTCGGAGCTCGGCTCGAGTCTCAGCGGCTTCGACTGCTCGCCGGCGTGCCGGCGGTGGCGTTGGAGTACGACGCTGTTGGTTCGCCTACGACGCTCACGCCCAACTGGCGCCGGGCGGTCGAGAACCACACGAACCCCAACTACGACGACCCAGTACACTCGGGCCAGAACCTCCTCTTCCAGGGCCTCTGGACTGACCCCATCACGGGACTGAGCTACGCAAGAGCTCGATGGTACGACGCAAGGAATGCGTCGTGGCTCTCCGAGGACCCCGCGGGGCCGGTGGACAGCCCCAACCTGTATGCTGGGTTCCGGCTGAATCCGGCGATCTACACCGACCCGCTGGGGCTTGAGTCCGGCGCCGCGTTCGCTTCGATGTGGCAGAAGGACACCCTTGCCGGTCAGCAGCCCGGCGGGCCGAACCCGCTACTCTCGTCGAAGCCTGCCGCCGCCGCAGGTGGTGTCGTCGGCGGCAGTCTGCTCGCCGGCGCCGCGATCGCGCTTGGCGCGGCTCTCACCATGACCGGTGTGCTCAGCCCTGCTGGCGGTGCGCTCATTCTCGCTGGCGGCATCTTGGGTGGCGCAACTGTGGCCACGGGTAGCGCCATCGAGAACGAGGCTGATCGGTACATGGCTGGTCAGCCTCCGGCGCGGGTTCGGAGCGCGACGGTAGGCGTTCTCGAGACTCTAGGCCCAGCGGGTGTTGCCGAAGGACTCATGTGCAAGGACCTCGCCACTGGCTTGCCATTGCAGGAGGGGCCCGGGGGCGAGTGCAACGCGCGGATGTTCTCTGGCAGTGCTGCGACGACCCAGACTGCGATCGCAGGTGCTCTCACCGTGGGGGCGCTCAGCACCGGTCCCAAGTGGACCGTGCCGACTGAGATCCCGAGTATTCGTGGTGGAGACTTCGCTCGATGGTTCAATTCTCTGACTCCAGAGCAGCTCGAGCAGGTTTGGTCGAACCCGGCCCTTCGAAACACTATCGAAGGCAGGCTTCGCAGCCCCGGCGGTCTCCATGAGTGGCACCTTGTTTCAAGGGCGCCGACTTTCAAGCGCTGGGGCGTGACGGCAGAGCGAATCGCCGAGCTGCGCACCGCAATCAGGGAAGTCCGCTTCGTCGACCCGGCCGGGGCCCATGGCGGCAAGGGCTCCACCCTAGCTCACAACGAGCTTCTCGGTCTGATCGATTCTTCTCCGGACTATCAGACCTTTGTTGCCCGGCTGCAGCAATGGGCGGCTACACGACTCCAGGGCGGCGCTGCCGCCCTGCCCCCTGGGCTTAGACCCCACGGGTGATGGAGGCCACAGATGCGACAAGAGGACGTCGTCTCCTTGTGGGTGGGGAACTTCTCATCAGAGGATGCCTTGCGCGCTCACCTCGAGACCAGCTACTCGCCGGACGGCGACTTCCAGGGTTCCAGGTTCACACGGGACTTCGGGATCGCTTACTACGACGAGGACTTCTTCGAGGCAGAGTTCTACCAAGAGCCCCTGAGCGCCTTGCGGCGGCTTCTCAACGGCTTCTCCTACCACAGCCAGATCATCCCTCAGTTCGAGGCCCTGGTTGGTCCTAATCTGCCCACAGCCTGCAACAGTGCGGTGCTCCTCTACAACTTCAGGTACCTTGAGCCAACGCCCCCGGTTGCTGCCAGCTCTGCGCCGCTGCGATTCGTAGGGTCAGTGGGGTACCACTCCTAGTACAACATCCCGCAAGTTCATTGCCGAATGTGATACTCTGTTGGCATGGTGCGTCCTGACGAAGCCGAGGGCGTTGGGCCCTTGGTTTCCCGCTGCATC
>CAYTJW010001046.1:0-2251 GCA_964438135.1 uncultured Thermoanaerobaculia bacterium | reverse complement strand
CCAGTCGGCGTCGCCGCAGCTCGCCGGCGAGGCCGGCGCCGGTGTGGTCGGCGGCTGCCGCGCCCGCCAGGCCGAGGACGCGGCGCAGCCAGGCGTGGCGCCCGCGACGCAGGCAGAGGGTGCCGACCGCTGCCAGCTCGACCTTCTCGACCCCGGTCACGAGGTCGCCGAGCCGGCCCCATGGCGCCCGCCCCACCAGGTGACGCAGGGCGTCGAAGTCGAGTCGGACGGCGCGCCGGGTCGTGACCAGCCACAGCGCGTCACGCGCCAGCGGCACCAGGGCGACCGCCGCCTCCTCGTCACCCGACGTCGGGAAGGGCCGCGGAAAGGAGCTCTCGACCGCCGCCAGCGCCAGCGCCACCGCCCGCAGGGAGGCGCCGTCGGCCCGGCGCAGGAAGTCCACCGCCGGCCGGCTGAGGAGCAGGGGCGAGGTCGGGTGCCTCGCCGCCGACCCGCGTCCGAGGTCCAGCTCCCGGGCGTGCGTGCGCAGGTCGACCGCCAGCAGCCGACCGTCGAGCCGCACCCAGCGCTGGTCACCGGAGAACGAGATCGGCAGCAGGGCAGGTGGCCCCTGCGGCTCGACCCGCCGCCCACAGCGCGAGCGGAGGAAGGGGTGGAGCACCGACCCCGGCCGCCGGAGCAGGTGCAGCCTCCGACCGGGGCCGAGCAGGACGTGCTCGGCACCGGCCACGCCGGGGAAGACCTCGTCGGTGGCGTGGGCGGGCGAGACCAGGACCTCGACCTCGGCCGTGGCGGCGTCGAGGCGGTACAGGCCGACGTGGTCGCCGAGGCTGGAGGCGACCGCCAGGTCGGCACCCTGCACGTCGACCGCCTCGAGCCGGCTCGGCAGGTCGAGGACCCGCAGGATGGCGCCCCGCTCGTCCATCAGCAGGCCGAGGTCGTGCCGCACCACCACCAGGTAGAACGGTCCCCAGGCCTGGACCATGACCTCGTCGTCGTCGGCCAGGACCCGGCCCGGCAGGTCGGAGACGACCCGCCAGCCCCACTCGGGCCGCGCGAGGTCGACGACCGCGACCAGGCCGCGGTTGGCCTGCAGCAGACGGCGACCGTCGGGTGTCGGCCAGACCCCCTTGAGCGACCCGGTCGAGGAGCCATGGTCGAGCTCGACGCTGTCGCGGGCGAAGCCGAGCAGGTGGCAGTGCGCGCTCATGCGGTCATCCTCCCGGCCACGACCTCCGCCAGCGCCGCTTCCTGGAAGCCCTCGCCGACCGGCGACGCGTAGACCTGGATGCGGGGCTGGTCGCGGGTGGCGTCGAGGAGCGGCCCCAGGGCGCTCCGGTCGGCGAAGCAGAAGAACGTCACCCGACCGGCGCGGGCGAGCAGGTCGAGCAGCGGGCCGGCCTCCCTGAGGTCGTGGATGTCGCTGTCGGTGAAGACCAGGACGTGGGCCGCGCCGCGCGCCCCCTGGCCGACCGCCTCCACCGCCCGCCGCAGAGCGGGCAGGAGCTCGGTCCCGCCCGAGCCGCCCTCGAGCAGGGCGACCGCGTCGGCGACCGCCTCGTAGTCGCGGCCGGGGCGGACCTCGCGCGTCACCGAGCTGCCGAACACCAGCAGTGAGACCTGGTCGCCGAGGGCGCGGGCCGCCTCGACCGTACCCAGGGCCGCCTCCACCTCGCACTGGATGGTGGCGCCCACGGTCGAGCCCGAGTCGTCGACCACCAGGCAGACGTGTCCCCCCTGGTCGCCGGTCCCGGCCTGCGAGGTGCCACGCCCGGCCTGCAGGCTGGTCACGCCCACCAGCACCGCCCCGCTCCGCTCGAGCGAGGCCGGCAGGTCGAGGCGGCGCAGCGGGTCGCCGGCCGACCACACCCGCCACCCCTCCGGCTCGAGCCGTCGCCGTCCGGCCAGGGTCGTCTCCAGGCGATGCATCAGGCGGGGGTAGAGCTCGAGACGCCGGAGCCGCGCCCCGAGGCGACGCGCCAACCGCTCGTCGACGGTCTCGAGCAGGGAGGAGGCCTGCTGCCAGCCGACGCCGGCGGCCCGCAGCTCACGGGCCAGCCGGGTGAGGTCGGCGCCGGCCAGGAGGTCGACGCCGACCACCGCCCGCACGGCGAGCTGGAGCTGGCGCTCGAGCTCCCGCCGCAGACGGGCGAGGTGCCAGGTCGGGCCGAGCGCCGCCCGCACGTCGTCGAGCAGGAGCCGGACCCGCTCGCCCTCGCCGCGCGCCGGGTCGAACAGGTAGGTCAGGAGGTGCGCCGACAGCGGCGACAGCGGCCCGGCGGGCTGGCCC
>CAYTJW010001045.1:0-2253 GCA_964438135.1 uncultured Thermoanaerobaculia bacterium | reverse complement strand
CGCCGCCGCCTGCGCCAGCTGCGGCGCGACGACCTCGGCGCCGCCCGCGCCGACGCCATCCCCGCCTCCCACCGCGTCAGCCCGCAGGCGGAGGTGGCGGACCGCGCCCTGGTCGAGCTCTGCCGCGGCTGCCCCGAGCACTGCCGCTACTGCTGGGTCAGCCACAGCGAGCGGCACCTGGCCTGCCACCCGCTGCCGGCGCTCGAGGAGCGGCTCGAGCAGCTCGAGCCCCTCAGCCGCCGCGTCGGCCTGGTCGCCACCGCGGTCGGCGACCACCCCGAGCTCGTCCCCCTGCTCGAGTGGTGCGTCGACCGCGGCCTGGAGGTGGCGGTGTCGTCGCTGCGGGTCCCGGCGGTGGTGCCGGAGGTGCTCGGCCCGCTGGTCGCCTCGGGCGCCCGCTCGGTCACCATCGCCCCGGAGACGGGCAGCGACGCGCTCAGGCTCCGGCTCGGCAAGCGGGTCACCAACGCCGAGGTGCTGGCCGCGGTCGCCAACGCCGCCGACGCCGGTCTCGCCTCGGTCAAGATGTACTTCATCGTCGGCCTGCCCGGCGAGACCGACGACGACCTCGAGGCCATCGCCGGCCTGGCGCGGGAGGCGCACCGCCTGCTCCTCGACCGGGGCCGCGCCCGCGGCCGGCTGGCGGAGCTCCGACTGGCCGTCAACCCGCTGGTGCCCAAGCCCGCCACGCCCTACCACCGCGAGGCGATGGTGGCCGCCGCAGACTACCGGCGCCGGCTCGCCCTGGTCGTGCGGGGCCTGCGCGGCCTCGCCAACTTCCGGCTCGACCGGGCCTCGCACCGGGAAGCGCTGTGGCAGGGGCTGCTGGCCCGCGGCGGCTCCCGCCTCTTCCCGCTCCTCGAGCAGGTCGCCGACGGCGCGCCGCTGGGGCAGCTCCTGGGCCGGCAGCGGCCCCTGGTCGAGGCGCTCTGCCGCCGCCGCGAGGACCCGCCGCCGGTGGCGAGGCTGCTGCACCGGGAGTAGCCGGCCGGGACGGGAAGAGGAAGGGCGCGGCACCTCGCCGCGCCCTCGGTCAGAATCGGCAGGAGCCCGAGCCGGCTCTACTTCCCGCCCTCCCCGGGCGCTGGGGACGGCGGCGGGTTCTCGGGCAGGGCGCGCGGCCGGGCCGGCGCCGCCGGGTAGGCCGGGGTGGCCGGCTGGACCACCCGGGGCGGGGCGGTCATGGTCCGCGCCCGCTTGGTGATGGTGACCGGCACCTCCACCACCGGCTGGTCGGCGTCGGTGGTGGCGATGCGCAGGCTGCCGTTGACCGCGGGCCCGAAGGACCCGGTCGTGGCGCCCTCCACCAGCTCGACCTTGACCGTGTGCAGGGCGGCGGCAGCGCTGCCCATGACGACGCCGCGGAACAGCTGCGGGTGGGAGGAGGTGATCTCCTTGACCTCGAACGCCCTCTCGCGCGTCGAGCTGAGGCGGACCGAGGTGCTCCGACCGGCGGTGGTGCTGTCCTCGACCCACAGGGTCACGCGCTCCGGCCGCACCTCGACCGTCGGCCGCACGCGGACGTTCAGGGACAGGTCGACCACCGGCTGGTCCGGGTGGTCGGTGTAGACGCGCATCTTGGTGACGCGGTTGCCGGGCGGGGCGGTCGCAGCGACCGCCGCCTCGACCCAGGCGTCACCGGCCTGGCCGTCGCCCTCTCCGGACGCGGGGACGACGCCGAAGGTCATCTCTGCCAACGACTGGTCATCCACCTCGACCCGCTCCACCTTGAGCGGCTTGCCGTCGGTGCGGTGGAGGGTGACCCGCTCGCTACGCGCCGCACCCATGGCGGTCTCCACCCGCAGCTGCGGCTGGGGCTTCACCTCGATCGCCGGCTGGACCGTGAACGCCAGCGTCAGGCTGAGCGTCTCCGCCCCCTTGGCGTCGGTCGTGACCGTGATCCCCTTGCTCAGACGTCCGCTCTGGTTGAGAGCGGTGTGCACCTTGGCGACGAGCTTTCCCGACCCACCTGCCGGGATCACCGAGTCGTACTCGGCGACCGCGCAGCCTCAACCGGGCTTGGCCTTGAGGATCTTGACCGGCTCGGTGCCGTCGTTGTGGAGAACGAAGGTCGCGACCACGTCCTGGCCGGCCCGCACCACGCCCAGGTCGAGGCTGGCCCGCTCGACCCGCAGCCGCGGCGCGTCGGCCGGCGCGACCGGCGGCGCGTCCTGCCCTGCGCCGAACCCGGCCCAGCTCGCGAGGAGCAGGCCGGCCACCATCATCCGAGCTCCCATGCTCACCTCCATCCCT
>CAYTJW010001044.1:422-2255 GCA_964438135.1 uncultured Thermoanaerobaculia bacterium | reverse complement strand
GTCGGGCAAGTCCAACCTGCTCGACGCCTTTCGCTTCCTCCGCGACCTGGCGGCCACGGACGGCGGGCTGCAGGTGGCCGTGGCGCGCCGGGACGGGCTGTCCATGATTCGGTGCCTCGCCGCCCGCCGCGACCCCGAGGTCGGCCTCACCGCCACCCTCGGCACCGCGGCGGAGCCCCGGCGCTGGATCTACCAGGTCCGCGTCGGCTTCGACTCCGGGCTCAAGGCGCCAGTCGTCGCCGCAGAGACGGTGGAGCGCGACGGCCGCCGACTGCTCGAGCGCCCCGACGCCGAGGATCGCCGCGACCCCAAGCGCCGGACCCAGACCTTCCTCGAGCAGATCTCGACCAACCAGCCGTTCCGCGAGGTCGCCGAGCTCTTCCAGTCGATCCAGTACCGGCACCTGGTGCCGCAGCTGCTGCGGGAGCCGGATCGCTCGGCCGGCCATCACCACGACCCCTACGGCAGCGACTTCCTCGAGACCGTCGCCGAGGCCCCGACCAGCACCCGCCGCGCCCGGCTCCGCCGCATCACCACTGCCCTCAAGGTGGCGGTGCCGCAGCTTTCCGAGCTCGAGCTGGTCCGCGACGGCCGCGGCGTGCCGCATCTCCGTGGGCGCTACGAGCACTGGCGCAAGCGCGGCGCCTGGCAGACCGAGCGCCAGCTGTCGGACGGGACGCTCCGGCTGCTCGGCCTGCTGTGGTCGCTGCTCGAGCCGGGCGGGCCGCTGCTGCTCGAGGAGCCGGAGCTGTCGCTGCACCGCGACGTGGTGCGCCGCATCCCGCAGATGTTCGCGCGCATGCAGCGTGGCCAGGGTCGGCAGGTCGTGGTCAGCACCCATTCCGCCGACCTGCTCAACGACGAGGGAGTCGGCCTCGACGAGGTCTTCCTGCTGGTCCCTGAGGGGGAGGGCACCGCGGTGCGGCCACCTCGCGACTTCGTAGAGATCCCGGCCCTGGTGGGCGGCGGGCTGCCCCTCGGCGAGGCGATCCTGCCGCGGGTGGCGCCGAGGCGGGCCGAGCAGCTCGCCCTGTTCCCGGACCTGGGTGGGTGATGAGCCGGCCGCTCTGGCTCGCGTGCGAAGGGGAGACCGACCGGGCCGTGGCGCGCCGCCTGGCGGCGGAGGCCGGCTTCGACCCGGTCTCAGAGCAGGTCGCGGGCGGCAAGGCGGCCCTGCTCGAGCGGTTGCCCGCCATTCTCGGCTCGGCGCGGTCCCTGCCGTGGCTGGTCCTGGTCGACCTCGACCGCGACGCCGACTGCGCGCCGCCGTTCGTGGCGGAGATCGCGGTCCCGATCCCGCGCTCGATCTGCCTGCGGGTTGCCGTGCACGCCGTCGAGGCCTGGCTGCTCGCCGACCGCGGCGGCATGGCGCGGTTCCTCGGCGTGCCGCCGACCAGGCTCCCGCTCTGGCCCGAGGAAGACGACAACCCGGTCGGCGCGCTGGTCGCCGCGGCGCGGCGGTCCCGGCGCCGGACCATCCTCCGCGGCATCCCGCCGCGCCCGGGCTCGGGTCGCAGGAAAGGGCCGGAGTACGTTCCCCTCGTGGAGGAGTTCATCCGCGACCACTGGGACCTCGACGCCGCCGCTGCCCGCGCGCCGAGCCTCGCTCGCGCCCGCCGCTGCCTCGACGGACTGGCGCTCGCGACGGAGGGCTTATGCGAGCCGTCGTGAGTGCCGGCGGTCCGGCGGGGCGGCGGCAAGACCCCGGAAGGCCGGGTGCCCGTCGATGCTGACCGCCCTCCGCCTCGGTAACTTCAAGGCCGTCGGCCCGACGCAGCGACTGCCGATCCGGCCGATCACGCTCGTCTTCGGCCCCAACAGCGGCGGCAAGTC
>CAYTJW010001044.1:0-412 GCA_964438135.1 uncultured Thermoanaerobaculia bacterium | reverse complement strand
TCATCCACGGGCTGGCGTTGGCGCACGAGGCGCTGCGCGAGGGCACGCTCGACGTGCACCGGACCCAGCTCGGCGGCAGCTCCGTCGACCTCGGCGGGTTCCGGCAGTACGTGTTCCGCCGCCAGGCCGAGAGCACGGTCGAGTGGGGCGTCGAGCTCGACCTGACCCGCGCCCGCGGCCGCCTGGCGGACCTGCTGCCCGCGGCGCGCAGCGCGGCTCTGACGCTCGCCGTGGGCGTGCCCCTCGACGACCACGGCCAGCCGCTGGCCGGCGCCGAGCCGCGCGTCCGCCGCTTCGAGCTGGAGGTCGACCGGCAGCTCCTGCTCCGCCTCAGCCGGCGCGACGACGCCTTCCGCTTCGACCTCCTCGACCCGGCCCACCCAGTGGTCGGCACCGAGCTTCCCCGACGCGA
>CAYTJW010001043.1:0-2257 GCA_964438135.1 uncultured Thermoanaerobaculia bacterium | reverse complement strand
GACTCAGGTCGTGCCGGCGGCGGCGGCCGCCAGCGCCCGCTCGAGGACGCCCGCGCTCGCGCCCTCCAGCTCGACGAAGCGGACGCCGACGCCGGGCCCGCCGTCGAGGCGGGACTGGGCGACCCGCACCACCTCGCAGGTCCCGGTCACGGCAGCGCCGGCCAGCCCGAGCTGGAAGCGCAGGCGGTCGCCGACCCGGAAGGCCCCCGGGCCGGCCGCGACCAGCATGCCGCTGCGCGACAGGTTGAGGGTCTGGGTGAGCAGGGTCCGCCGCTCCCGGCGCTCGATCGTGGTCATGACGCTGACCGCCACCCGCGCCGCCACGCGCGGCGCGACCTCGAGCAGGGCGGCGACCGCGGCCGCGATCTCCTCGTCGCCCGCGTCCTGGCTCACCACCCGGTTCACGCCCCTGCCGACCAGCGGCAGCGCCTCGTCGAGGCGGTCCCGCCGGGCCAGCACCAGCAGGCCGGAGCCCCGGCACGGGCTGCCGAAGCCCCGCACCGCGTCGACGAAGTCCGGCAGCTGCATGTTGGGCAGGGGATAGCCGACCAGGATGAGCGTGAAGCGGGTCTGCGCCACGGCCCTGACCGCGAGCGCCGCGTCGGCCGGCGTGCTGACGTCGAAGCTGGTGCGCCACAGGAACGGTGGACAGCGGGCGAAGAGCGCCGGTGGGACCGCGACGACGAGGAGCGACCTGTTTTCTTCGCCCATCGCCACATGCCTCCTGTCCCCGGCGCCCGCGACCACGCCGGTCACCCCATGGTACGGGGTCCGCCCGTGCCGCGGAAGCCCTGACGGGCCTCAGGTCCCGGGGGCGAGCACGCGCTCGGCGGGACACGCCTCGGCCGGGTCGAGGTCGCCTGCCGCGACCGGGGCGTGACGCGCCCCGCGCGCCTCGAGCGCCGCCCCGATCCGGGCCCTGACCTGCTCGCGCAGGCGGGGCACGTCGGCCGGGAGGAGGCCGGTGGTCGCCACTGGCTCCAGGACCTCGACCCAGGCGTCGGCGTCCCCGAACCATGCCGACCCCTTGGGCCGGCACGTTCGGGTGCCGGACAGGGCCAGGGGCAGGACCGGCACCCCGGCGTCGATGGCGAGGGCGAAGGCGCCGTCCTTGAAGGGCTGCAGGCGGCCGTCCGGCGAGCGGGTGCCCTCCGGGTAGAAGAGCACCGGCACGCCGGCGGCGAGCGTGCGGCGGGCCTGCTCGAGCATCGCCGCGACGCTGGCGCGGTCGCCGCGCCGCAAGGGGATGTCGCCGCCGCAGCGGAGGAGGAAGCCGAGCAGGGGCAGCCGGAACAGGTCCTCCTTGGCGACGAAGCGCATGTCGAAGGGGAGGTGGCAGAGGAGAAAGGAGTCGCTGGTGGACTGGTGGTTGGCCACCACGACGTAGGGTCGCGAGCGGACGTCCGCGGGCTCGGCCCCGCGCCAGCCGAATCGCCAGAGCGGGTTGGCGCGGCTGGTCCAGCGACCGAAGCGCCGCATCCAGCGGCCGCGGACCCGGCGGCCCGGGTCGCGCCGGCCGCAGGCGAGCGCGACCACGCCCAGCACCGGCACGAACAGCACCGCCACGGTGAAGAACATGGCGTAGGCCCAGACCCCGAGCAGCACCCGGCGCACGCCACGACTGTGCCCGGTCGATGTCATGGTCCGGTCATGGCGGCGACGGGGACGTTCGCGCTATCCTCGGTCGACCCGGGGTGCCGGGCGCGGGAGGGGACGATGCGGTCGAGCCTGATCCTGGTGGCGCTGGTGGCGGGCCTGGCCGCCGGCCCGGCCGGCGCCGAGGGGCCGCAGCCGAGCGTGGAGCTCTCGGCCTTCCTCGACGGCTTCGCGCGGGCGGTGGCCGCGCACCGCTGGGACGAGGTCGTGGCCTGCTTCGAGGCCGACTACGTGATGGCCCAGCGCGACGACCTGCTCGCCGGCCGCACCGGCCAGTTCCTGGTCGAGGGGCTCGGCCTGGCGGCCTCCTGCCCCGGCTACACCGACTCCGAGAAGCGCGCCTTCGCCTGCCTCAAGCGGGTCCGCTCCGCGCGCCTGCTCGAGCTGGTGCCGTCGCCCGGCGACGAGCTGCCGGCCCTGGTCCGCTTCGAGGTCGTGCCGAAGCGGGGCGAGGAGCCAGTCACCCTCGAGCTGGCGCTGGTCCCCGGCCCGTCGCACGGCGGAGGCGCGGTGGCCCTCGCCGGCGCGGTCGGCTGAGGCGGCCGTGCCGGGTCGAGCCGCACGGCGCCGGGGTCCGGGTCGTGCCGACGCCGGGCACCGG
>CAYTJW010001042.1:0-2257 GCA_964438135.1 uncultured Thermoanaerobaculia bacterium | reverse complement strand
AGGCGGCCCGGGCCGGCGTGGCCGGGGCCGAGCTCGCCACGGCCCTGGCCCGTCTCGACTACCGCCTCGGCCACGCCGTGGTGGGGCCGCTGCGAGCTGTGCGGCGGGCGGTCCGCCGGCGGGGGTGAAGGGAGGGGCCGCGGCTCCGCCGCCCGCCCCATCGGGTACGGGTGCGGGCATGGGTACGGGTATGGGGAGAGAGCTCAGTCGGCGGGAGGGGGTGGAGGCTCGAGGGGCAGGAAGACGCGGAAGGTGCTGCCCTCGCCGGGGCTCGACTCGACCACGACCCGCCCCCCCTGGAGCTCGACGAAGCGGCGGGTGAGGGCCAGGCCGAGGCCGGTCCCGACCGTGCCGCGGGCCGCCTCCAGCTGCAGGAACTCGCGGAAGATGACCTCCTGGTCCCGCTCGGCGATGCCGATCCCCTGGTCGCGAACGGCCAGCTCGAGCGCCGCAGCGGGGAGCGGCCCGGTCCCGGCCGGGCGGAGGCGGACCGTCACCGCGACCGTGCCCCCCTCGGCCGAGAACTTGACCGCGTTCGACAGCAGGTTGTACAGGATCTGCTTCAGCTTGGGTCCGTCTCCCACCAGCGGCGGCAGGTCGGGCTCGACGTCGTGCACCAGCTCCACGCCCTGCTTGGCGGCCTGGGCCATCATGATCCGGCAGACGCCGTCGACCACCTCCGCGACCGCGATCGGCTGCCGGTCGAGGGTGATCTTGCCCGCCTCCACCTTGGCCAGGTCGAGGATGTCGTTGATCAGCGACAGCAGGTGCTTGGCGCTCGCCACCACGTTCTGCAGGAAGCGCCGGTGGCGCGGCTGGTCGGAAAGGTCGAGCCGCTCGAGCAGGATCTCGGAGAAGCCGATGATCGAGTTGAGGGGCGTGCGCAGCTCGTGGCTGACGGTGGCGAGGAAGGCGCTCTTGGCGGCGCTCGCCTGCGCCGCCTCGCGGCCCTTGGCCTCCAGCTCCCGCACCACCCGCGCCTTCTCCAGCGCCGAGGTGGCGTGCTGGCGGTAGCGCTGGAGCGTGCGCAGGTCCACCGTCTCGACCGCCTCGGCCGTGCCGAGCTCGAACAGCATCAGGCCCTGCACCTGGTCGCCCGAGCGCAGGTCGAGCGACAGCAGGCGACCCCGCTCCGAGGCCCGCTCCACGGCGCCGGCGCCACCTCCCGGCCCCTCCCCCGGCACCAGGAACACCCCCGTGGCCAACGCCTCGCCCCGCCCGGCGTAGCGGCGCACGGCGTCCTCGGCCGGCAGCCCGGGCGATGCCGGCCCCTGCCCGTCGGCGTCGCTCGCCGCCACCAGCTCGAAGCGGCCGCGGTCGGGGTCGCGCAGCAGGAGCTCGGCACGCCGGGCCTGCGGCAGCAGGATCAGGCCGTACCGCAGCACCGCCTCCAGGACCTGCTCCGGGGCCACCTCGCGGTTGATGACCTCGACGATCCGGTCGAGCGTCTCGAGCTCCCTGAGGTGGTCGCGGATCTCGCCCGTCCGCTCCGCCACCGCCTCCTCCAGCTCGCGGGTGCGGCGGGCCAGCCGCCGCGTGCGCAGGGTCACCAGCGACCACACCCCGCCGACCCCGGCCAGTGCCCACGCCGCCACCGACCACCACCGCCACCACCACGGCGGCGGCACGGCGAACGGGTAGGAGAGCGGCCGCTCCGCCCAGACCCCGTCGGCGCTCACGGCGGTCACCTCGAACACGTAGCGGCGGGGCGTGAGGACCGCCGGCAGGCTGGTGTACCGGGTCCGGGGCTCGGCCGACTCCGCCGACCACGCGGGGTCGAAGCCCTCGAGGCGGGTGCGGAAGCGCACCGCCGCCTCGCCGGTGAAGGTCAGCGCGGCGTACTCGAGCTCCGCCTGGTTGTTGCCCCAGGCGTCGCAGCCCACGGATGCCGCCCGCAGCGCCAGCAGCGGCGGCACCTCCGCCCGCCGGTCCAGGGCCGGTCGGTAGACCATCAGCCCGCGCGGCGTGCCGAGGTAGACCGTTCCGTCCCCGCCCACGCCCAGGCCGTCCGGCATCCAGGTCTCGTTGTCGAGCAGACCGTCGCGGGTGGACAGGGTGCGGACGACGCGCAGGCCGGCCGGGTCGACGACCGCCAGGCCCTCGCTCTGCGCCACCCACAGGAGACCGCTGGTGGGGTCGGCGGCGACGGCCACGACCCGGTCGCCGCCGAGGCCGCTCGCCCGGTCGAGGTGGGCCGCGGCGCGTGGCTCGCCCAGCTCCACCGCGTCCAGCCCGGCGCCCGTCGCCACCCACATCC
>CAYTJW010001041.1:0-2258 GCA_964438135.1 uncultured Thermoanaerobaculia bacterium | reverse complement strand
GGGGGCGGGGCGTGGCCGCGCGCGGCGCAGTCCTGCTCGTAGTCGACCAGGTGGCGGAAGACCTCGCCCTCGGTCCAGAACGAGAAGCGGTAGGTCCAGCGGTCGCCGCGTCGCTCCGGCAGCACGACCTGCTCCAGGCGGTAGAAGGAGCCGCCGAACTGGAGCGCCATGCCGGCCGACCAGCCGGGCCGCCGCTCCGCGATGGACAGGACCAGCGCCCAGTCGGAGACGTCGGCGGGGTCCTCGACCACCAGGTCGCCGGAGGGCAGCCGGCGGCGCACCGGGGCCGCCGTCGAGCGCGGCCGGCGCAGCTCGTCGCGCAGCTCCGCGGCGGTCTGGAAGCGGGCCGCGGGGTCCTTCTCGAGGCAGCGCAGGATGACGCGCTCGAGCCACGCCGGCAGGTCCTGGCGCAGCGAGCGCGGCCGGGGCGGAGGCTCGAGGCGGTGCTTGACCGCCACCGACAGCGGCGTGTCGCCGGTGAAGGGGAGGGCGCCGGTGGCGAGCTCGAACAGGACCACGCCGAGGGAGTAGAGGTCGCAGCGGCGGTCGACGCGGTGGCTCTCGACCTGCTCCGGGGCCATGTAGTCGGGGGTGCCGACGAGGGCGCCGGTGGCGGTGATGGTGCGCATCTCCAGGCCGGTGCCGCGGGCGATGCCGAAGTCGAGCAGGTGGACGCTGGAGTCGGCCGAGACCATGATGTTCTGCGGCTTGACGTCGCGGTGGACGACGCCGAGCTCGTGGGCCGCGTCGAGCGCGTCGGCGACGGTCGCCACCAGCTCGACCGCGGCCTGCGGCGCCCAGGGGCCGGTCTCGGCCAGCAGCTCGCGCAGGTTGCGGCCTTCGATCAGCTCGGCGACGTAGTAACAGTCGCCGTCCTGGGTGCCCCAGTCGAACACCCGCGGCACCGCCGGGTGGTCGAGGGAGGCGAGGATCTCGACCTCGCGCCGGAAGCGCTCGACCGCCTCCTCCGAGTCCATGACCGAGGGGAGGAGGATCTTGAGCGCGGCCGGCCGCCCTTCGCGCTCGTCGACCACCTGGTAGACGATGCCCATGCCGCCCCGCCCGAGCAGCCCCGTGACCCGGTAGCGGTCGGCGAAGACCGCCCCGGGCTGCCGCCGGCCGAGGCTCCACGGCCCGCCACCAGGGGTCCCCTGGGTCGGGGTCTCGAGGCCCACCGTGGGCGCCTCCGAGCCCTCGGGCGCAGCCGCCGCCTCGCCGCACAACGGGCAGGTCCCGTCGTCGGGCGCGTTCTCGAAGCCGCAGGCGGCGCAGGTGCGCATGGCTCAGGCCGAAGGATAGCACCCGCGCTCCCCCACGCCGGGTGGGGGCCGCGGCTCCCGTTCGGCCGGTGAGGGAGAGCTACTCCGCGGAGAAGCACATCAGCTCGACCGGCACCGCGCCGAACAGCAGGTTGGGCCCGGAGCGACCGCCGGAGGTGCTGGCGGAGTCGAGGCCGGGGTCGGCGAAGCCGAGGTCGGCGGCGGTCGGGTAGACGCCGTTCAGCCAGGTCACCTCGGGCGCCGAGGTGACGCCGCTCGCCCCCGAGACGTAGTTGTCGGTGCCGCCGTTCGGGTAAACGGCGCCGAGGGTGTAGGTCTGACCCGGCGCGAGGTCGACCGGCGTGATCGCGACGTAGGTCCAGTTGCCGACCGGGGTGCCGGCCGGACCCACCGTCGCCGACGCGAGCAGGGCCTGCGAGCCGTCCCAGAGGCCGACCTGGTGGTCCTCGGTGAGGCCGGCGCCGCCCGCGTTGGCGTCCTGGTTCCAGTTGCCGAGGTCGGTCACCCGGATCGCGCTCGAGACCGTGAAGCGGAAGCCGACCGTGTCGCCGGCCACGGTGCTGCCGTAGTAGCTCGCGGACTCACTCCCGCCGCTGAAGCCCGTGATCGCCTGCCCGGCGGCGGACCCCGCCAGGCCGATCGCCAACGCCACCACCACCGCCACGTTTCGGGTCATTCCCGCCTCCTCCCGATGCCCGCCGCCGCGCTCGAGGCGGCGGCACCTGCCGTTCGCGAGTGCCGACTCCACCGGAGCCGACCCGCACCCCGCGCGCAGGGTCGGCAGGCGGAGGGGGCCGGCGGTGGTACCATCGCCGCGTGAGGCCCGAGACCGAGCTGGTGCCGTACGCCGCGGGGCGCCTCGAGGCCTCGCCGCTGCTGGTGCTGGCGCCGCACCCGGACGACGAGGTGTTCGGCTGCGGCGGCGCCCTCTGCCTGGCCCGCCGGGCCGGGGCCGAGGTGCACGTGGTGGTGCTGACC
>CAYTJW010001040.1:0-2259 GCA_964438135.1 uncultured Thermoanaerobaculia bacterium | reverse complement strand
AGCGCGCCGCGGCTTCGAACGCCTCGGCGGGCCCCGCTCGACCTGGGACCCCGGGGCGGTGGTCGAGCGCCGGCGCCGCGCGCGACGATGCCGCCGCGTGATGCCGCCGCGGCGGGCGGCGTGGCGTTCTTCTGCTGAGGCGCCCGGCGTGGACCTGACGCCCGCGGCTCGGCCGAGCCGAAAAGCGTCCCTCCGCCGGGCGCTGGTTCCACGGTGACGTAGTCGGCGCCGACCCGTCAAGGAGCACGGCGCGCACCGCAACATGAACCGCGCGGGGGCTGCGGTTTCGTGCGGGCACCGTGCGGACGACGGGCCACCTACCGCCGGGGATGCAGGTGGCAGCGGTCGCTACCCGGCCGCGCCCAGTTCCGGCAGCGCCGGGTCCGGAGCCGCTTCGTGCACTGCCGCGCGACCGGGGCACGACCGCCCAAGGTGACGCCCGCCCAGACCATGCGGAGGAGGGGGAGCAGCGCCTTCATCCGCGCCGCGCGCTTCTCCAGCGCGCGGGCGATAACCTCCCGCTCCATGTTGGACGGGCGGCCCGGCCACCTCCCGAAGCACAGCCGCCGAACCTCGGGAAACCTGCTGATCTGTCGCGCTTTCATGTCGAGCCTCGTTGCTGTTCCACGCTGGTAGAATCAAGCTCGAATCGCGATCCGGCTGCGCGCACCCCCGTCGCGTTATTCCGCGCCGGAAACCGCGCCACCGCGATTGGCCCCCACCTGGCCCGACACGAGGCGGAAGGCTCCACGAGGTCTCACCCCCGGCCGCGCACCCTGGCCACCGCCTCTGCCCGGCTCACGCCCGAACGCTCGAGGGCCGCCACCGCGTACCGGGGGCCGGCCGGCCAGTGCCGGACTTCGGGGCCGAGCTCGTCCGAATGGACGGCGTCACCGGCGAGGGTCGGCTCGACCAGCGCCCACCCCGCGGGTCGTGCCCGCTCCAGCCATGCCAGCTCGACCCCCACCTCGGCGATCGCCGCCGCCTCGCCGATCGCGACCCGCACCGCCCGGGCGTGGTCGCGCACGTAGCGCGGCCAGGTTCGGGCGTCGCGCGGGTTGATTCGGGCGGGGACCAGGACCACCCGGCGGCTGGGGGTGCGCCCGGACGGCGCTCCCGTAACGGCCACGGTCGCCGCCGACTGGCTCGTTGGCGTCAGCCCGAGGTACTTCGCGGCGACCGCCCGGAAACGGTCACGTGCGGGAGTGCCCTTGCGCGGTAAGCTCGAATAGCGCGGGAAGCTGGTCACGGCCCTACGTTCTCGCGCTTTCCGCGCTTTCCGCGCCACCGTCTCCAACGGCACGCCACGTCTCCGCGGGCCTGCCCCTGGTCTTGACCATCGTTCGCCGCGCCTTCCCTGACCGTTCGAGGGCGGCCAGGGCGGCGGCCATGCGGCCCGACCGAACATGCCCCGAGAACAGGTCCCGGAGTTCCGAGCGGGTCAGACCGTCCGGCGCGCCTTGCAGGGCGTTGAACACCTCGTCGGCGATCGGGTCGCCGCTGGCGTCGCCGAAGATGTACCGTGCCGAGTCCTCGGCGTACCGCCACACCTCGAGGGCGGCGGCCAGGTGGGCGGGCTCTATCTCGGGCGAGCAGTCGAGCAAGGCGTACAGCAGCGAGAGACGCACTACTTGAGCCTCGCCCCGCGACGTGACCGCCCCGAGCAGGCCGGGCACGTCGTCGCGGGAGAGGGTTCCGTAGACCTCTCGCCACAGCTCGGCTGCGGCGGGCGAGCGCCGGACCTCGCCCCGGGCCCGGGCGTGCTCCATGACCCCGGCTAGGTCGGAGCCAAGCGGGGCGAGGTCGTCGGGATGCAACCCACCACCGTCCGGCAGTAGACGCTCTCTGCGCGAGCACACCCACAGGAAGCGATTCCCGAAGCCCGACCCGGCCTCGGTCGCGGTCAGCAGGCGGCGCAGCTCATCGCCGACGATGTGCCCGACCACCACGATGTGGGCCTTGCTCGAGCGCGCCGGGCTGTTCTTCGTGAGGGCGCGTAGCTCCGGACCGTCCCACGCTTGCCGCACGATCGGCGAGAGCGTGTTGCCCTCGCGGCCCATCACCTTGAGGGCCTGCGCGAACTCCTCCTCGGCCACCAGGAAGCGCCCGTCGTCCTCGCCGGGGTCAACCACGATCAGCTCTGGTTCCGGGGATGGTTTGTCCTTCGTCTTCTTCGGAGTCCGGTACTCCTCGATCGGGTCTCGTACCTGCCAGATGAGCCCCTCGCCGGAGCTGAGCCCCCGCCCCACCCGATCCCGA
>CAYTJW010001039.1:0-2261 GCA_964438135.1 uncultured Thermoanaerobaculia bacterium | reverse complement strand
CCAGGCGCAACACCGGCGCCACCGCCGCCGTGCCGACCACGGACAGCAGCACGCGGCGGCGGCCAACGTCGAGCGGCGGCGAGGCCAGGGCCGGGCCGGCAGCCGGCAGGCCCCAGCGGAGGGCGTCGTCGCCGCAGACCCCCATGCAGTTGAGGCAGACGTGACACTCCGCCACGCGGTGCTGGCCGAGCGGCTCGTCGGCCCCCTGGCAGGGGAAGGCGCAGAGGGTGCAGCCGGTGCACGCCCCCTCGGCGCGGCGGATGCGCAGCGGGGCGAGGCGGGCGAAGAGCCCGAGGAGGGCGCCGAGCGGGCACAGGGCGCGGCAGAAGAAGCGGGTCATCCACGCCGACAGGATCAGGATCGCCGCCAGCAGGCCGAACGACACCCAGCCCGCCGGCACCAGCCCGCCGTGCCACAGCGGCCGCACGCCGGCGGCGAAGGCGCGGTGCAGGAGCGGGATCGGGTCGAGCCAGCCGACGTGGTTGGCGCCGAGGGCGGATGAGGTCAGCAGCACCGCCAGCACGACGTACTTGAGGGCGAACCAGCGCCGGTACCGGTTGCGCTCGAGGCGCGCCCGCCGGGCCGGGCCGGCGACCCAGGAGACGAGCTGCTGGAGGGCGCCGAGCGGGCACAGCCAGCCGCAGAAGAAACGGCCCAGCACCGCGGTCAGCGCCAGCACCACCAGGCCGACCCAGGTCCAGCGCGGCACCGTCCAGTCGGCCAGGGCCGTGCCGACCGCGGTCAGCGGGTCGAGGGCGAGGAGGACCGACGCCGCCTCGCCGCGGAAGGACAGGGCGTTCTCGCCCAGGCCCAGGAAGAGGACCAGGAACGCCACGACGAGCAGGGCCTGGACGGCGACGCGCAGCCAGCGCAGGCGGCGGGCGGCGGCGGCCTTCACTCAGGCCCCCACCCGCACCGACGCCCAGTCCGGGGTGCCGAGGCCGAGGCGGGCCGCGATCTCGAGGAACGGCAGCTCGGCCGGGGTGCGCTCGAGCAGCGACGCGCCCCAGGCGTCGGCCGCCACCGGGTCGGTCGCCACCGCCACCAGGTCGAGCTTCCGGACCAGGTCGAGGGAGCCGCCGGTGGGGCCGCCGCCGAGGAGGACGCGGCTGGCGTCGACCACGGTCAGGGTCGGCCGGAACGCCGCCGCCAGCTCGGCGCAGACCTGGTCGATGCGCTGGTGCATGGCGTTGCGGCGGCCGACCACGGCGCCGATCCAGTTCTTCATGCCGACCGTCACCTTGGACAGCGAGTGGTGCTTGACCACCGGCACGTTGATGAGGCGGTCGGCGGTGGCGATCGGCTCCAGCACCTGCCACTGGCCGAGCTCGCTGCCGCCCAGGTCGAGGGTCACGACCCCGGCCGTGCCCTGGTGCAGAACGGTGGCGCCGGCGGCCCGCGCCGCCGGGCCGATGCCGCTGCGGGCGAAGGTCCGCTCCGGGTCGTGGCAGCTGTTGTCGACCACCACCACCGCGGCCGCCCCGGCGCCCAGGCACAGCCGCACCAGGGCCCCGACCAGCTCGGGGTCGGTGTTGGCGGCCTGCTCCGGGGCGCGGTCCCAGGCGACGTTGGGCTTGATCACCACCCTCTCGCCGCGGCGGACGAAGCGCTCGACGCCACCGAGCGCGGCCAGGGCGGCCCCGAGGTTGGCGGCCGGCCCCGCGCCGCCGCTCACCGCGATCCGCCCGGTCTCACCCGGGTCGACCCGGTAGTCCTTCGGCGACGGCGCCCGCTCCGACCCGGGCGGCTGGTGCCGGCCCTGACGGCCGTGCAGCAACGTCCCGCCCCCCGCCAGCACCACCCCGGCCAGGGCCGCCGGGCCCCAGGTCCGGAGCAGCTCGCGCCGCCCGATCTCGCGGTACTCCCTCGGCTCGGTCCCGTGCTCGCCCATCGCGCCCTCCGCCGCAGAGCATAGCCGCTGCGGCGCCTGCCGGCAAAGGGTCCGGGCCGGTGTCGGGCCGGGCGGTCGGCGGTCGGCTCCCCCTCCCGCCCCGCGTGACACCACTCACCGCCAACCCGGGCGGCGAGAGCTATCATGGCGTCGTGCGCCGGGCTCTGGGCACCGTCCTGCTGCTGGCCGGGCTGCCGGTGGCCGCCGCCGCGCCTGCCGCCGAGGAGTGCGCGGTGGTCGACGTCGACCGGGTCGGCTGGGAGCGCCTCGCCGGGCTCGTGGCCGAGCCCGCGGTCGGGTGGTGGGTCGAGGCCGACGACGCGCAGGGCCTCCCCGTCCGCCGCCCGCCGGACGTCAAGCGAGCCCGGCA
>CAYTJW010001038.1:0-2264 GCA_964438135.1 uncultured Thermoanaerobaculia bacterium | reverse complement strand
CGCTAGGGGGAGACCCGCGGCCGGGCGCGCGGACGGGAGCGGGGCCCGAGGCTAGCGCCCGACGCCGGCCGCACCCTGGAAGTAGGCCAGGGCGTCGATCCGGTTGACGACCGTGGCGATGCGGCCGTTGACCTTGCACATGATGAAGTTGATGTAGTTGGTGACGTCCTTGCGCACCTTGGTGACATAGCGGGCGCCGCGCGGGTGGCCCTCGGCGAGCAGGGTCTGCTCCATGTCGGCCAGCGAGTCCTCGATCTCGATCAACAGGTGCTTGACCCCCCGGAAGCGGGAGCTGGCCTCGAGCAGGACGGTGGTGTCCGGGGTGGCGGTGAAGACCCGGCTGGGGAAGGCCCGCACCAGCTCGTCGACCCGGCTGCCGAGCTCGCCCACGGTCTCGTCGAGGTCGGCCAGGTACTCCCGGTTGAAGAGCTCGGTCTCATCCTCCCGCACCAGTCGCGCCAGGCGCACCTTGAGCTTGCCGATCTGCTCCTCCACCGAGCGGCGGATGTTGGGGATGCCGAAGTGGTCGCGGCGGAAGGAGCGCATCGAGATGTGGTCGCGACCGAGGTAGATCTTGTCGTTGTACCGCTCGGGCAGGTCGCGGCGGGCGATGGTGTAGAGCTTGACGACGTACTCGTCGTCGTGGCCGGGGACGGCCACGAAGCGGGAGATGAGGAGGTGCTCGTTCGAGACCAGATAGTAGGAGTTGGTCTCGAGCAGGGCCGTGTAGAGGGCCAGGTTGACGACCACCTGCCGCCGCCAGCGGGCGACCGTGGCCCTCCTCGAGCTGATCACCGCCGCCAGGTCGTCGGTCTCGCCCGGCTCGGCCGGACCGGTGGTGATGACCGTGGTGCGGGGGGTGACGAGGGCCCGGCAGTGGGCCAGGAAGAACTCCAGGTAGAGGTTGGCGAGCACCGCCTCCTGGAACGGGTCGAGGTGGAACTCGGGCAGGTCGGCCGGCTCCATCGCCGCGAGGCGCCTGACGCTGTCCATGACGACCTCCTCCCTCACGCCGTCGGTCGGCCCCAGCATAGCACCGGGCCGCGGCGTCGCCGCTCGACCCGAGCCCGTTGGCGGTCGGACCTACCGCTCCACCTCGTAGATCGCCGTCTGGCCGTCCCGGTAGACGCCCCGCCACAGCTCGCCGTCCCAGGCGTCGAACTTGGCGAGGCCGGGGCCGGGGTAGCAGGCCCGCTCGAGCTGGCCGACGACCACGTAGCGGGCGGCGAAGCGGTCGAGGAAGGCGCGCGCGACGTCGGCGTCGGTGGTGGCGTAGAAGCGCTCGACCGCCCGCACCCGCTCCCACACCCACGCGTCGGGGGTCAGCGCCCGCTGCTGCCGCTGGTGCCAGTTCCAGCCGACGACCGTCGGCAGCCCGGTCGAGACGCTGACCCGGCTGCCCCAGCGGTACTCCGGGGTCTGCGCCTCGACCACCGTCGGCGAGCCCTGGACGTGGTCCTGGAGCCAGCGGATGGCGCGCAGGTCCTCGGCCAGGTCGAGGCGGGCGTCGCACTGGTCGTAGGTGGCGTGCGCCATGTAGGCCGTGCCGTCGAGGGTGTGGGGCGCGGCCGGCGCCATCCGGTCGCGCACCTTGGCGTTCCCACCCAGGACCGGGAAGAGCGCGGCCGAGGCGAGCAGCAGGACCAGGGCGGCGCCCCACGCCCGGCGCAGCGACCGGCGCGGCGCCGGGCGTGCGGGCAACCAGGTCAGGGCGGCGCCCGCGGCCACGCCGAGCAGGGTCCAGGCCTGCAGGGAGAACTTGAAGACCGTGTTCATCCGGCCGAGGTCGCCGCGCAGCACCACCAGCTCGACCAGCAGGGTCAGGGCGAGGCCGGTCGCGGCCAGGGCGGCGACCGCCCGCCGGGGCTCGTCGAGCCGCGACCAGAGGAGGAGGGCGAGGGCCAGGGTGAGCGCCGGCCACACCACCAGCGCGACGGTCACGCCGCGGGCCAGCAGCAGAGCCAGGACCGCCGCCCAGAGGCCGAGGCCCGAGGCGGTGGCGAGCGGCCGGCGGCCGAGGCGCGCGAGCAGGGGACGGCCGGGCAGGGCGTGCCAGCCCTCGATGACCAGCCAGGAGAGGAGCACGAACAGCAGCAGCCCCCAGTGGGTGAGGAACGGGCCGAGCGGCGTGGTCACGCCGCGCCACGGCTCGACCCGGGTGTAGGCGGCGCCGTACCAGGCGGAGAACGGGGCGAAGCTCACCCAGGCGAGGGCTGCCACCAGCGCGGCCGCGGCCGCCGCCGCCAGGGCGCGGCGGCCCGGCG
>CAYTJW010001037.1:0-2270 GCA_964438135.1 uncultured Thermoanaerobaculia bacterium | reverse complement strand
GGCCGCTGCCGGGCACGGGGCCGAGGTAGCCGAGGGCCACGAAGCTGCCGCCGGCGAGCGCGCCGGAGCGGCCGCGCAGGCTGTACAGCCGCTCGTTGGCCAGGTTCAACAGCTGCTCCGGCCGGGGGTGGGCCAGGGCCAGGGCGTTGAGCACCTCGTGCGCCGCCATCATCATCAGCGCGCCGGAGATCGACTTGCCCGACACGTCGCCGTAGGCGACCGCGCGCGCCCCCGGCTCGGCCCCCGGCAGCTCGGCGTAGAAGTCGCCCCCCACCGCCCGCGCCGGCCGGCAGACCGCCGCCACCCGCCAGCCGTCGGCGGCGTGGAGCCGCGGCGGCAACAGCGAGGCCTGGATCGCCGCCGCGATCTCCAGCTCCCGCTCCAGCTCCGCCTGGCGCGCCCGCTCGTCGAGCAGCAGGCTGGTCTCGAGGGCGATCGCCGCCTGCTGCAGGAGGCCCCGCAGCAGCTCCAGCTCCTCCCGCTCGAGCGGCATCTGGCCACTCTTGGCCGACAGCAGGACGACGCCGATCGCGCGCCGCGGCGAGGCCAGCAGCCCGACCACCTCGACCCCGGCCCGCTCCAGGGTCGCCACCAGGGCGTCGGTCGCCGGCGACAGCAGGCGCAGGGGGGCGAGCTCGTCGAGCCGCAGGAGCGCGCCGTACCGCTGCAGGTGGTCGCGCAGCAGCTCGGTGCGGGCGAGCTCCTCGGGCAGGACGGCCGGCCCCTCCGCCCGCCGCAGCCGGTCGCCCGAGAACAGGTAGAGGGCGGCGAAGTGCAGGCCGAGCAGCTGCGGCAGGCGCTCCACCAGCTGCCGCACCACCGGGCCCAGGTCGACGTTGACGGTGAAGGCCTCGCCGAGCTCCACCATCGCCCGCTGCAGCCGGAGTCGCTCGGCGAAGAAGAAGCGGTCGACCGGCCCCTGGATGCGCTGGCGGAGGGGCTCGAACAGGAGCACGATGGCGAGGGCGAACAGGACCGGGAAGTAGGGCGAGGTCTCCAGGTCGGTGCCCCGCACCAGCCGGTTGAAGGAGGCGATGCCGAGGGCGTAGAGGGCGGTCACCACCGCCGTGGTCAGGGTGTAGAGCAGGCTCTTGCGGAGGATGACGCGGATGTCGAGCAGCTGGAAGCGGACGATGGCGTAGGCGAAGGTGGTGGGGACCAGGATCAACGGCAGGACGCCGTAGAACAGGAACCTCTCGGTGTGGAGGAAGGACGGGAAGGCCACCGCCAGGACGATGAAGGGGATGACGCCGAAGACCGTGGCCAGGAAGACCAGGAACGCCCCCCGCCGCTGCCGGGCCTCGGGCAGGCGGAGGCCCGCCACGCCGAGCGCGCCCAGGCCGAGCACCATGTAGCCCGTCATCACCCACCAGTTGGCGGCGGGGGCGCCGCTGATCAGGGTCAGGGGGGCACCGGCCAGGCGCGACCGGACCATGTTGCCGACGTAGACCAGGGGCGGCAGCAGGTAGATCGGCAGCATCCGCCGGCCGCGGCCCACCACCCGGGCGACCAGTCGGGCGAGGGGGTCGCTCCGCCACTCCCAGATCGGCCGCGGGAAGATGAGGAAGAAGTGGAGGAACGCGCCGGGGAGGAAGAGCAGGGCGACGGTGCCGGTGTTGAGCACCAGCGCGTCGACCCAGGAGTACGACGACGGTCGCAGCCGGCAGACCAGGAACAGCATGAACAGCCAGCACATGGTGAAGAAGGCGCGGGACGCCGGCAGGCGCGGCTGGCGCACCACGGCGAAGGAGCCGACACCGAAGAACACCAGCCCGAGGAGGCAGGCCACCAGGTAGAGGGGGTCGACGGCCTCGCGCCGGCCGAGCTCCACCTCGACGTCGAAGCGCCGGCCGCCGGAGCTGACCAGGTAGGGGACCGTCTCGCCCACCCGGTGCCGACGCAGCAGCTCGTCGGCGCGGGTGTTGGAGCGGATGATGCTGCGGTCGATGCCGAGGATCAGGTCGCCGGGGCGAATGCCGGCCCGGTCAGCGCCGGAGCCGGGGACGACGTCGCGCACCAGCCGCGTGCCGGGGGCGTCCGCCTCGAGGACGACGCCGTCGAACGGGCGCGGCACGAGCAGGTCGGCGACCGACAGCAGCGCCGTCAGCAGCGCGAACAGGCCCGGCGCCAGGACCACGGCCAGCCGTCGCGTGCGTCCGCCCCACATCACGCCGATGATACGCTGCCGGGCCGGCCGCGGGTTCGCCGCGAGCTCCCGCCCGGCCGACCCGCGGTCGGCTCACCCGGACCGGCCGAAGCGGCGCAGGATG
>CAYTJW010001036.1:0-2275 GCA_964438135.1 uncultured Thermoanaerobaculia bacterium | reverse complement strand
CCGGCGCGATCAGCAGCCGGGAGGCGTCGCCGATGGCCGCCGCGGCCGGGCCCAGCAGGTCCGCCCCCAGCGCGGCGCCGAGCCGGCGCGCGGGTCCCTCGTCCGGGCTGGCCTGGAGGGCGTTGCGGAACCGCCGCACCCGCCGCCGGAGGTCCTCCTCGCCCAGCTGCAGCCGGTGGACCTCGAAGCGGTCGGGGGCGCGGCCGACGACGAACAGCCAGCTGTGGTCGGGGGCGACGGAGTAGGCGAGCAGCACGGTCCCGGGCTCGAGGGCGGCGCGCGCACCGGCGAGGTCGAGCGGCGCCGCCGCCGCGAGCCCGGCGAGGCGGGGCGCGGCCTCGACCAGGCGAGCCCGGACCCGCTCCTGCTCCGCCTCCAGCTCGCCGATCTCCCGGCGCAGGAGCGGCACTGCCTCGGGGTCCTCGCCGGCCGCGGCCCCGGCCAGCTCGGCCAGCAGCCGGTCGAGCCGGGTGGCGACCACCCGGCGCTCGCGGTCGAGCTCCGCCGGCAGGTCGGCTGCGAAGACCAGGTCCCGCTCGGCGAGCAGGGACAGGAGGCGGCTGGCGCGCGACCGCTCCAGGACTCCGAACGCCTGCTCCGGTCGCCCCAGCTGCAGCAGCAGCTCGAGGTAGTCGCGGTAGTAGCCCGCGTAGCGGGCGCGGTACGCGGCCGCGACCGTGCGCGACCCGCCGAGGTGGCCGACCTGGGCCTCGAGCCCCGCAACCGCGCGCTCGAAGAAGGCCAGCGCCTCCTCGTCGCGACCGGAGGAAGCCAGCACCTCGGCCAGGGCGGCGGCGCACGAGGCGGCCTCGATCGCCTCCGGCGCCCACCGCTCGACCAGCTCGAGGGAGCGCCGCAGGGCCGCCTCGGCTTCCGCGAGGCGTCCCATCCCGGCCAGGTTGCCGCCCAGGTTGAAGAGCGCGGTCGCCTCGCCTGGCCCTTCCGGCGCGTGCTCCCGCGCCAGCGCGAGGGCGTCGCGGAACAGCCGGTCGGCACCCTCCCGGTCGCCGCGGCGGCGCGCGTAGTGGCCCAGGTTGTTGAGGTTGGTCGCGGCCAGCAGCCCGTCCGGGAAGTGGCTCCGGCGGATGGCGAGGGCCCGCCGCTCGAGCGCCTCGGCCCGGTCGAAGTCGCCACGCTCCGCCGCCACCCCACCGAGCGAGATGAGCACGCCGGCGACGTCAGGGCCGTCCGGCGCCTGCAGCTGCTCGAAGTCGTAGGCGGCCTGAAGCAGGCTCTCCGCGGCGTCGAGCTCGCCCCGGTCGAGGGCCACGCCGCCCAGGCTGGTGAGGGTCGCGCTCATCAGCTCGTTCCGGGGCGCGACCGCGGCGATGATGGTGCGGGCGGCCAGGAAGTGGGTCTCGGCGCCGGCCAGGTCGCCCCGGTCGCGGCACACCAGACCGAGGGCCAGCAGGCTGTCGGCCTCCTCCAGGCTGCCCGGCGCGTGGCGGTGACGCAGCTCGGCCCCGAGGCGGAAGCTCTGCTCGGCCCCGGCCAGGTCGCCACGGTCGCGCTGGACCACGCCCAGGTTGGTGGTCGACATCGCCACGTCGAGCCCGTCCGGCGCGAGCTGGAGGCGGATGGCCAGCGCCCGCCGGTAGGCCTCCTCGGCGGCGCCGAGGTCGCCGCGGGTGACCGCCACCACCCCCAGGTTGTTGAGGCAGTGTGCCGCTGCCTCGCTGGCCGGGGCGAGGCGCTGGTGGACCGCCAGCGCCTGCTCGAAGGCCGCCTCGGCCTCCTCCAGCTTGCCGCGGTTGAAGGTGATCGCCCCCAGGTTGCCGAGGGTCATCGCCGCCTCGACGCCCTCCGGCGCGACCCGTTGCCAGAGCACGGCGGCGCGGGCGACCTCGGTCTCGGCCGTGGCGAGGTCGCCGCGGGCCAGCGCCACCATGCCGAGGTTGCCGTGGCTGGCGGCCGTCTCCCAGGCCGCCGGCGCGAGCCGCTCGCGCCGTTCGAGCGCCTGGCGGAAGTAGCTCTCGGCCTGGTCGAGGCGCCCGCGGCGCATCGCCACCGCGGCAAGACCGTTGAAGCTGTCGGCGGTGGCGAGGCTGTCCGGGTCGAGCCGCTGCCGCGCCTCGAGCGCGCGTTGCTGCAGCTCCTCGGCCTCGTCGAGACGGTTCTGCCACAGCGCGCACGCCGCCAGCAGGGCCGTGCTCTCGGCCTCGACCGGCCCGCCCGGCGCGAGCCGCCCGGACAGCGCCAGGGCGCGGCGGTGCAGCGCCTCGGCGCGGACCGGGCGGCCCCGCTTCTGCTCCAGGACACCCAGCCGGTTCAGGAC
>CAYTJW010001035.1:0-2280 GCA_964438135.1 uncultured Thermoanaerobaculia bacterium | reverse complement strand
GCCGGGCCGTCGACCGCCCGGGCGGTGTCGCCGGTCGCCGCGCGGTACTCCTCCAGCAGCCAGGCGGTGCGCGGGAAGAGGTGGACGTGGAGGCGGCGGTCGACCTCGCAGAACGACAGGCAGTAGACCCGCTCCGCCCCGACCGCTGAGGCCACCGCCCGCGCCGCGCGGGCCAGCGCCTGGCCGAGCCGCGCCGCCACCTCGGGCGCGAGGTCACCGAGGGTGAGCTCCGGCCCCGCGAGGCGGAGGATGACGTAGCCCGGGACCGCGCACTCGGCCGACGCCTCGACGGTGAAGAGCCCGTCCTCGTCGCTCCACAGGAGCTCGCTCGCGCCCACCCTCACCCCCCCGCCGGGACGACCAGGTTGAGGGTGCGGTCGGCCAGGCGCAGGTCGACGTAGCGGCCGGACAGCAGCTCCAGGTCGTCGCGCTCGATGCCGTCGGCGAACACCACCCCGCCCTCGCCCATCTCCGAGTACACCCGCAGCGACTCGCCCGGCCCGAGCCGGCCGAAGTCGAGCTCGGTGCCGGTCGCCACGGACGGGAACGGCTCGCGCACGAACCAGGCCAGGGCCGGCTCGCCCGGGCCGGGCAGCGGCTCGGTCAGGCCCCGCTGGCGGGCGATCGAGCGGGCCCAGCCGGTCGAGCCGGTACCGGTCGCGCAGATCAAACCGCTCGACGACTGGCGCTCGCTCGCCCCCCCTACCTCCAGCCGGTACCGGGCCGACTGGTGCGAGCAGTGGCCGACGAACAGCTCGTTCAGGGCCAGCAGCTCGAGGCCGTCGTCGCGCACCGCCGCCGCCATGACCCGGCGTTCGACCGCGAAGGGCGAGCGGCCGCCCACGGCGCCACCGCCCGCGAGCCACCCCTCGGCCCAGGCGACCAGCGCCGCGACCTCCTCCGGCGGGTGACGGCAGAGCACGCCGTCGACCTCGCCCGGGTCGGGGTTGACGCCGATCACGAGCTGGCCGTCGAGGTACTTGGCGGCGTTCGGCACCAGCCCGTCCTGGCCCACCACCAGGACGACGTCGTCGGGCGCGAACACGAAGCGGTCGAGGTCCTCCCGGTCGACGTGCGCCCGCCGCTGGTCTGCCGGCAGCTCGCCGACCACCTGCTGGAGGTTGGCGCGGAAGCGGCGGTGGCCGGCCTCGAGCGAGGTGATGCTCTGGCCGCGCGCCTTGAGGAAGAACGCCGCCTGCCCCTTCGTGCCCTGCTTCTCGACCAGACGGTCGAGGCCCGTGGCCCGCGTCACCACCACCACTCGCGGCCGCTGCAGCCCCTCGGCCGACGGGCCGGTCGCCTTCGCGCCCTTGCGCCCCGGCGTCACCGCCCCGCCGCCCCGCCGTCGTCGCCCGCGTCGCGCAGCAGCTGCACGAAGGACTCGCGCAGCAGGTCGGGGGTCAGGTTGAGGTGCTGGATGGTGGTCAGCTTGCCGGCCAGCTGCTGCAGGGCGAGGCCGAAGATGACCCTCGCCGGCGCGCCGCGGTAGACCTCGAGCCGCTCGCGCTCGGCCTCGACCGAGGCCGCGGCCCGGGTCCGCTCCGCCTCCGCCTCGCCGCGGGCGCGCACCGCCACCTGCTCGGCGTACCCTGCCGCCTCGAGCGCCGCCCGGGCGACCTGCGCCTCGACCCGGGCCCGCTCCGCCTCCGCCTCGTTGTGGACCGCGCGCAGGGCGTTGCGGCCCTGCTGGGCGATCAGCTCCTGCTGGCGGGCGGCGAGGTCGATCTCGGTCTCGAGCTCGTTCTGCTTGATCGCCCGCTCCTTCTCGACCGCGTTGGCGCGGCGGGCGAAGGACGCCTCGTCGGCCTTCTGCTGGATCGCCTCCCGGGCCGGCGTCTGCAGCGCCTTCTCCAGCTCGGCGGTGGGCGCCACCCGCACGATCTGCAGGCTGACCACGACGAGGCCCATGCCGGCCAGCTCGGCGTCCGCGGCCAGCGCCTCGAGGACGGCGGTGCGGACCACGTCGGCGCCGTCGCGCATCGCCTCCTCGAGCGGCACGCTCTGCAGGTAGTCGCGGGCCGGCGGCTGCGCCCGCTGCGCCCAGACGCTCGCCAGCCGCTCCAGCGGCTGCTCGAGCCAGGCGCCGGTCGCGAGCGAGAGCGAGAAGTTGACTCGCCGCGAGGCCTTCTCCGGGTCGACCACGCGGTAGGTCAGGGTGCACTGCACCGCCACCTCCTGCAGGTCGCGCGAGCGCTCGCGCAGCAGGAAGGTGGTCTCGCAGTCCTCGACCGGCACCTGCGCCACGGCCGCGGACAGCGGGTTGAACCAGTAGGCCAGCCC
>CAYTJW010001034.1:0-2283 GCA_964438135.1 uncultured Thermoanaerobaculia bacterium | reverse complement strand
CTCGGCGGCTGCGACCGGGTGCTGGTGCTGCAGCGGCCGGCCCGGGGTCGGCCGCGCCGACGCAATTGACACCGCAAGTCCGCGCCGCGACAATACCTTTCCCGTCGGGTGAGGGAGGACGCATGAGCGCGAGCGAGGGGCAGACGAAACGACCGGTGGCGGTCATCGCCTTCGGCGGCAACGCCCTCCTGCGGCCGCAGGACCACGGCACCCAGGAGGAGCAGTTCACCCTGACCTGGAAGGCGACCCGGTGGCTGGTGGAGATCATCCACCGCGGCTACGAGCTCGCCATCGTCCACGGCAACGGCCCCCAGGTCGGCAACATCATGATCCAGGTCGAGGAGGCGGTGACCAAGATCCCGCCCCAGTCGCTCGACGTCTGCGTCGCCCAGACCCAGGGGTCGATGGGCTTCATGCTCGCGAACCAGCTCCGCAACCGGCTCAACGAGGAGCAGCTCGACAAGCCGATCGCCGCGGTCCTGTCGGAGGTGGTGGTGGACCGCGAGGACCCCGCCTTCGACAACCCGTCCAAGCCGGTCGGACCCTACTTCACCGCCTACCGGGCCAACCTGCTGATGCAGGAGCAGGGCTGGCGGATGGTCGAGGACGCCGGCCGCGGCTGGCGCAAGGTCGTCCCGTCGCCGAGGCCGAAGCGGGTGCTCGGCGCCGACGTCCTCCGCCGGCTGGTGCAGAGCGGCACCATCGTCGTCGCCGGCGGCGGCGGCGGCATCCCGGTCTACCAGGACGTGGGCGGCTACTACCGCGGCGTCGAGGCGGTGATCGACAAGGACTACGTCGCCGCCCTCCTCGCCCGCGGCCTCGAGGCCGACCTGTTCATCATCCTCACCCAGGTGCCGATGGTGGCCGAGAACTACGGCCGGCCCAACCAGCACTGGCTGCGGGTGCTGCCGCTGGCCAAGGCGCGGGAGATGCTCGACGGCAACCAGTTCCCGCCCGGCTCGATGGGGCCCAAGATCCGGGCCGCGATCGAGTTCGTCGAGGCGACCGGCAAGGAGGTCCTGATCACCGACGCCGAGCACCTGAAGCGGGCGCTCGAGCGCCAGGCCGGCACCTTCCTGGTGGCCGAGGGAGAGGTCGTCGCCGCCGCCGGGCCGGACCTGCCCGAGTAGGCCATGGGGCGGGGCGCGCCGCCGGAGCTCTGGCTCTACCGCCTGCTGGTGACGGCCCTGCTGCCGGTGGTCGGGCCCGCCCTCTGTCTGGCGGCGCGCTCGAAGGGCAAGGCCCGGCCGCCGCTGGCCGAGCGCCTCCGCCCGGCCGTGCCGGCCGTGGCCGCTGGCGGCCTGTGGCTGCAGGCGGTGTCGGTGGGCGAGGTGGAGTTGGCGCGCCGGCTGCTCAGCGAGGTCTCCCGCCAGGCGCCCGCCCTGCCCTGCCTGCTCACCTCCACCACCGCCACCGGCCTCGGCCTGGCCCGCCGCACCGTCGGCGGCTCGGTGCCGGTCCTCGCCTGCCCCCTCGACCTGCCGTGGTCGGTGGCGCGGGTCCTCGACGCGGCCCGGCCGGCGGCGGTGGTGCTGGTCGAGACCGAGCTGTGGCCCGAGCTGCTGCACCAGGCGCGGCGGCGACAGACGCCGGTGGCGGTGGTCAACGGCCGCCTCTCGGACGGGGCCTTCGCCCGCTACCGCCGGGTCCGCCGACTGCTGGCGCCACTGCTCGCGCCCCTGGCCGTGGTCCTGGCCCGCTCGGACGCCGACGCCGAGCGGTTCGCGGCCATCGGCGTGCCCGCGGCCCGGGTCCGGGTGGTCGGCAACGTCAAGTACGACCTCCAGCCCGACCCCGAGCCCCTGCCCTGGGGCGACGCGCTCGGCCGCCTCGCCGCGGGCCGACCGGTGCTGGTCGCCGGCTCGACCATGGACGGCGAGGAGGAGGCGGTGCTCGAGGCGATCGGGGGCCTCGCGCCCGAACGGCGGCCGGTCCTGCTCCTCGCCCCCCGCCACCCGGAGCGCTTCCCGGTGGTTGCGCGCCTGCTCGCCGCGCGGGGCGTGGCCTTCGCCAGCCGCAGCCGCCTGGGGGAGGCGCCGGAGCGGCCCGACGTGGTCCTGCTCGACACCATCGGCGAGCTCGGCCGCGCCTACCGGCTGGGGGCGGCGGCCTTCGTCGGCGGCTCGCTCGGCGCCGCGGGCGGCCACAACCCGCTCGAGCCCGCCCTGTGGCAGGTGCCGGTGCTGAGCGGACCGGCGGTGCAGAACTTCCGCGAGGTCTACGACGAGATGGCCGCCGCCGGCGGGGTGCGCCTGGTGGGCACGCCCGCGGAGCTGGGGCAGG
>CAYTJW010001033.1:0-2295 GCA_964438135.1 uncultured Thermoanaerobaculia bacterium | reverse complement strand
GGCGGCGTTGCCCACGGCCACCGTCGACCTGCTCGCCGCCGCCGGCGTCCGGGTGGAGGAGGTCGCGCCGCGCCTGGAGGTCGGCGAGCGCCCGCCCTTCGACTGCCACCGCTGCGCCCGTCTGCGCCGCCGCGCGCTGCTCGAGGCGGCCGAGGCCGGCGGGTGCTCTCACCTCGCCCTCGGCCACCACGCGGACGACGTCGTCGAGACGTGGCTCCTGACCATGCTCTACACCGGCAGGCCCGAGGCGATGCCGCCCCGGAGACAGTACGTCGGCGGCGCGGGGACGCTGGTCCGACCCCTGTACGAGCTGCGGCGGGACGAGCTCCGGCGCCTGGTGCGGCTGGCCGGCGCGCCGAGCCCGGTCGCCGTCTGCGCGGCCGAGGCGGGCTCGCGCCGGACCACGGTGCGTGCGCTGCTCGCCCTCCTCGGCCGCGACGAGCGGCTCGTCCGGCGGCAGTTGTTCTGGGCCGCGGTGCGCAGCCTCGAGGAGAGGGCGGGGTGAGGCGGGCGAAGAGAGGTCTCAGGACCGTCGGGCTGGCCGAGCCGTGAGCTATCCTGGGCGGGTGCCGACGGCCACGGGGGAGGCGGTGATGGCGAAGTGGGAGGCGAGCTGGGAGCTGGAGATGCCCTCGGAGTCTGCCGAGGACCACCTGCTGGCGCTCGTCGTCCGCGACCTCCTGGACGGCAGCTCCTACGACCTCGCCGACGGCGACGAGACCGCCATCGAGGTCGCCTTCGAGGTCGGCGAGGAGCTGATCGACGGCACGCTCCGCCTGCTGGTGCGGGCCGAGGTCGACGGGGTCGAGGACGAGGACCTGCTCCAGCACCTCGCCGAGCAGGTCCTGGAGGACGTGGTCGACGAGGGCGAGCGTCTGGCGGAGCAGAGGGTGGAGCTGGGCGAGCTGGCCCTGGAGCGGCTCGCCTTCCGGCCGGTGGAGGCGGAGCTGGAGCGGTGGACCCTGGTCGTGCCGGAGTGGCTCGCCCCCGACCAGGCGGAGGTGCCGTTCGGCTTCCGGCCGTTCCTGGTCGAGAGCGGGGAGCCGTGGCCGGGCGACGCGCTGCTCGACGCTCACGCTCGGGTGGTGCTGGTGGCGCACGAGGGGGTGGCACGGCTGTACGGCGTGCCCGCCCCGGCGGAGTGCGCAGACGACAGCGGCGGGACGGAGCCTGGCGCCGGGGGCTGAGGCGCCGGCCAGGTCGCGGCGCGTCCTCGCGGCGCGCTCGCGCGCTCGCGTCGCTCACTTGCCGTGGCGGCGGCGGCCGTGTATACTCCGCCGCCGCGGGGGCGCGTTCGAGCGCGCCGCGCCGAATACCCTGGGAGCGTGTGACGATGGACCTGATCCGAGAGGCAACGCAGGAGTACCTGAAGAGCGACATCCCGGAGTTCCGTCCGGGTGACACGGTGCGGGTCCATGTCCGCCTCCGCGAGGGCGAGAAGGAGCGCATCCAGGTCTTCGAGGGGGTGGTGATCGCGCGCGACCACGGCGGCATCTCCGAGACGTTCACCGTCCGCAAGGTGTCCTCCGGCATCGGCGTGGAGCGGACCTTCCCCCTGCACGCCCCCTCGATCGCCAAGATCGAGCGCGCCCGGTGCGGGCGCGTCCGCCGCGCCAAGCTGTACTACCTGCGCGAGCTGCGCGGCAAGGCGGCGCGCATCAAGGAGCGGGCGCGGGCGAGGTGAGGCCGGCGCTCGGCTCGCTCGACCGCGAGCTGCTCGAGGAGGCCAGCCTCGTCGTCGGCGTCGACGAGGTGGGCCGCGGCGCCCTGGCCGGCCCGGTCGTGGTCGCCGGCGTCGCGTTCTCCGTGGTGCCGCGACAACCCGAGATCCAGGACTCCAAGGTCCTCTCCCGCCGCCAGCGGGAGCTCGCCAGCCGCTGGGTGGTGGAGCACGCCTCCCGCTGGGCGGTGGTGGAGGTCTGGGTCGAGCTGGTCGACCGCCTCAACGTGCTCGAGGCGACCCGCTGCGCCATGCGGGCGGTGGCCGGTGTGCTGGCAGGTCCCGGCACGGTGGTCGTCACCGACGGCGTGGAGCTCGGCCTGACCGGCGTCCGCAGCCTGGCGCGGGTGCGTGCGGACTCCTCCTACTTCGCCGTCGCGGCGGCGTCGGTGGTGGCCAAGGTGCACCGCGACCGGCTCATGGCTGCGCTGGCCGAGCGCTGGCGGGGGTGGGGCTGGGAGCGCAACGTCGGCTACCCCACCGGGCAGCACCGGGCGGCGATCGCCGACCGCGGCGTGAGCCAGCTCCACCGCCGGTCCTTCCGCGTCGGGCGGCGGGCGGGCGGGCCGGCGGCC
>CAYTJW010001032.1:0-2296 GCA_964438135.1 uncultured Thermoanaerobaculia bacterium | reverse complement strand
CGGGCCCGCCCTGCCGGGGCAGGGCGCCCCCTTCGCCGGCAACGTCGAGCCCGGCGCCTGGTCCCCGGCCAACGCCCTCCGGCACGACATCGGGGGCGCCCACGGGCGCTTCCACCACCGGCTGCCCCACCTGCTCTACTACGGTCTGGCCGCCGCCCGGCCGCGCTTCCTGACGCCGCTCCTGGCCCCCTTCCTGCTGCCCGGGCTGTGGGTCGTGCTCCGGGGCGGCCGGCCGGCTGCTGCTCCTCGCCTGGCCGGCGGCGGTCCTCACCCTGCTGGTGGGCGTGCCGATGCAGGGCTTCCGCTACACCCTGCCGCTGCTGCCGCCGCTGGCCGTCTTGGTCGCG
This sequence comes from uncultured Thermoanaerobaculia bacterium, assembly GCA_964438135.1. Classification (GTDB taxonomy): domain Bacteria; phylum Acidobacteriota; class Thermoanaerobaculia; order Thermoanaerobaculales; family Sulfomarinibacteraceae; genus CAYTJW01. The sequence continues at coordinate 1,949 of CAYTJW010001032.1, read as the reverse complement.
GTCGGCGCCGCCGCCGCCCTCGGCTGGGCCGGGCAGAGGTGGCCCGGTCGCCGCCCGGCCGCGGCGCTGGTCACGCTGGTGGCGGTCGCGCTGGCCTGGATGGCCTCGAGCGGCTGGGCCCTGACCCGCGACCTCGTCGCCCGCCACCGCGCCAACCTGGACACGGTCCGCTGGGTGGAGGCGCGCGTTCCGGCGGACGCCCGCGTGCTGGCCTACGACCTCACCGCCACCCTCCAGCACTCGAGCCGCCTCGAGACCCACGAGCTCTTCGCCGCCACGCCGGCGTCGGTCGTGGCCCTCGCCGCCGACGGCCGGCCGCTGTTCGTGGCCGCCGACCTCGACCGGGTGCGACGGCAGTGGCCGGGCCGGCCGGTGGCCGAGACGGTCTCCTGGCTCGAGCGCGGCCCGGGCCTCGAGCCCGTCGGCGAGCGCTCCGGCCTCGGCCTGTACCGGGTCGGCGGGGGCGTGACCACGCCGGCCGCGGAAGCGGCCGGGCCGTGACCGCGCCAGCATCGACCGGGGGCCCGCAGCGGCTCGCCCTGACCCTGGCCCTCGGCCTGGTCGTGCTGGTCCTCTCGAGCCCGGTCCGCTACACCGCCAGCGACCCCCGCGCCAACCTGCTCTCCGCCCAGGCGCTGCTCGAGCGGGGCTCGCTCGCGCTCGACGACGACCTGCTCCACGCCGACGCCGCGGCGGTCGTGGGCCGGGGCTGGCAGGTCAACTGGCTCGAGGGCCGGCTGGTCGGCGCCTACCCGCTCGGCCCGGTGCTGGCCGGCCTGCCGGCGGTGTGGGTCGCCAACCGGCTCGGCCTGGACATGGTGCAGAGCGAGGACGACGCGCTGGTGCAGAGCGCCCTCGCCGCCCTCACCGTGGCCGCCGCCTTCCTCCTCCTCCGCCGGCTGCTGGGCGAGCTCCTCGCGCCCGACCAGGCGCTGCTGCTGGCGCTGCTCGCGGTCCTCGGCAGCTCCCTCTCGAGCACCCTCGGCACCGCCTTCTGGACCCACGGCGGCGTGGTCCTGGCCTGGACCGCGGCCCTCGCCCACCTGGCCGGGCGCGAGCGCCGCGGCGAGGACGCGAGCGGCGTCGTCGTCGGCGCCCTGCTCGGCGTCGCCCTGCTGTTCCGGCCGACCGCCGTCACCTGCGCCCTCTCGACCCTCGCCTGGCTCGCCGCCCGCCGCCGCTGGCGGGCCCTGGCCGCGACCGCCGCGACCCTCGCCGGCGCGGTCCTCGCCCTCCTCCTCCTTCACCGGCTCTCCCTCGGCGTCTGGCTGCCCCCCTACTACCGCCCCACCAGCCTGACCGCCGAGCACGGCCTGCTGCCCGGCCTGCTGCTGGTGCTGCTGAGCCCCGGCCGCGGGCTGCTGGTGTACAGCCCGTTCCTGGCCGTGGCGGCGGTCGGCGCCCTGCTGCCGGCGGTGCGGCGCGCGCCGCTGTACTGGCTCGGCCTCGGCTCGGCCGCCCTCCACCTCCTCGTCGTCGCCGCCCACCGCTCCTGGTGGGGCGGCTGGTGCTTCGGGCCGCGCCTGGCCACCGACGCCCTGCCCGGTCTCCTCCTCGCCCTCGGCCTCACCCTCGCCGGTCTCGCCGCGGCGCCGCGGTGGCTCCGCGTCGGCACCGGCCTGGCCCTCGGGGCCGGGCTCGCCGTGGCGGTGCCGGTCAACCTCATCCAGGGCCTCTACAACCCGGCCACCTCCACCTGGAACGACCGCCCGAGCGTCGACGAGGACCCCTCCCGGCTGACGGACTGGAGCGACCCCCAGCTCCTCGCCAGCCGCGGCCGCAACGACCGCAAGGCGAGGCTCCGCCAGCACCTGGGCTCCCTCGAGCGCCTGCTGCAGGAGACGCCTGACGGCAGCGCCGTGCTGCTGCCCGGCGCCTCCCCGGACCACCTCGAGCTGCTGCGCGCCCTCGCCCGCCGTCCCGCGGTCGGCCGCCGCCGGCTCTACCGC
>CAYTJW010001031.1:0-2296 GCA_964438135.1 uncultured Thermoanaerobaculia bacterium | reverse complement strand
CGGGGCGGAGATCGCGAGCTCGGCCGAGGAGCTCGCCCGGACCGAGGACGAGGTGGTGCAGTCGCGCACCCGGCTGGCCGAGGAGCTCGGCGTGCTGGCCGCGGCGCGGGAGCGGGAGCGGCTGCTGGCAACCAGGGTCGAGCAGGCGTCCGCCCGGCTGGCGCGGCTCGAGGAGGAGGTGCGGACCCGGCGCCGCGCCCACGACGAGGCACGCGACGCGCTGCACGGGGACGACCTCGAGCAGGCCCGCCTCGACGGCGAGTGGCAGCGGCTGCGCGACGCCGCCGTGGCCGACCTCGGGCTGACCCCGGAGCAGCTCGCCGGGCTCGAGGCGACCGCGGAGGGGGACACCCCCGAGACCCTGCGCGCCGGCGTCGAGGGCCTGCGCTCCCGCCTGCAGGCGATCGGCCCGGTCAACCTGCTGGCGGTGCGCGAGGTCGAGGAGCTCGGCCAGCGGCTGACCTTCCTCCGCACCCAGCGCGAGGACCTGCTGGAGGCCCTGCGCAGCCTGCGCGAGACCATCCGCGACATCGACGCCACCTGCACCGCCCGCTTCGTCGCCACCCTCGAGCAGGTCAACCAGCTCTTCCACGAGACCTTCGTCCACCTGTTCGGCGGCGGCGCCGCCCGCCTCGAGCTGGTCGACGAGGACTCACCGCTCGAGTCCGGGGTCGACATCCTCGCCCAGCCGCCGGGCAAGAAGGCCCTGTCGGTGCAGCTCCTGTCCGGCGGCGAGAAGGCCCTCGCCGCGCTGTCGCTGCTGATCGCCCTGTTCCGCATTCGCCCGTCGCCGTTCTGCGTCCTGGACGAGGTCGACGCGCCCCTCGACGACGCCAACGTCGAGCGGCTGGGCGACCTCATCCGCGACATGACCAGCCACACCCAGTTCGTGCTCATCACCCACAACCGGCGCACCATGGCCCGCGCCGACGCCCTCTACGGCGTGACCATGGAGGAGGCGGGCGTGTCCAAGGTGGTGTCGGTGCGACTGGAAACCTAGCTGTCAGCGGTCGGCTCCCCCGCCCGTCGCCCGTGCGCCGAGGCGCTCGCGGCGACCGGCCTCGAGCAGGCTCGACCCGCCCCACGACGGGTTGGGTGGGTGGTGGAGCTGACAGCTGGTCGCTGACTGCTGATCGCTGATTCCTGATCGCTGATTCCTGATCGCTCGCTACCGCATCGTGCTCTATTGGCGGAATCACGCCTTGACCGGCGGATTTGACCTGGTATCCTGCGTTCCGTGACGCGATACCTCGCTCCGCGCGGCCGCCTCGGGGTGGCGTTCGACTACCTGCAGATCCTGATCGGGGCGCTGCTGGTGGCGGCCGGCACCAACCTCTTCTTCGTCCCCAACAACGTCGTCTCCGGCGGCGTGGTCGGGGTCGGCATCATCGCCCACGCCCTCTTCAACGCCCCGGTCGGGGTGGTGTCGCTGGCCCTCAACATCCCTCTCCTCGCGATCGGCTGGAAGTGGGCCGGCGGGGTCCGCTTCTTCGCCCGCACCGCCTTCGCCGTGGCGGTGATGTCGGCCGCCATCGACCTCTCCGCCCCCTTCCTTCACGCCCCGACCCAGGACCGGCTGCTGGTCATCTGCTACGGCGGCCTGCTCGACGGCCTCGGCATGGGCCTGGTCTTCCGCGGCCGCGGCACCACCGGCGGCACCGACATCATCGCCCGGTTGGCCCACCGCTACCTCGGCCTCGGCATCGGCCAGACCCTGCTCGCCGTCAACGTCCTCATCTTCGCCGTCGCCGGCTTCTTCTTCGGCGCCGAGGCGGTGATGGTGGCGCTGGCCCTGGCCTTCGTCTCGGCCCGCACCCTGGACACGGTCCAGGCCGGCTTCTCGGTGTCGCGCCAGGCCATGATCGTCTCCGCCCGGCCGGAGGAGGTGCGTGACACCATCCTCCACAACCTCGGCCGCGGCGTGACCGTGCTCGAGGGGCGGGGCGGCTTCACCGGCGACCCGCGGCCGATCCTGTGGGTGGTGGTGGCGTCGCACGAGGTGGGGCGGCTCAAACGGCGCGTGGCCGAGGTCGACCCCAAGGCCTTCGTCGCCATCTCCACCGCCCAGGAGGTGCTCGGCGAGGGCTTCGCCCCGACCCGGCCCGAGGACTGAGCCGCGCCGGCCGCGGCCCGCGCCGGGACCTCTCAGCCCAGCGTCGCCAGCTCGCGCTCGAGGTCGTCGAGGGTCGGCAGCACCGCCACGGTGGCGGGCAGGGAGGGCAGCAGCGCCGCGCCGGCGCCGCCGAGCCACAACCGGGTGCCCTCGGGCAGGCTGGCCGCGAGCTCGGCCACCGCG
>CAYTJW010001030.1:0-2301 GCA_964438135.1 uncultured Thermoanaerobaculia bacterium | reverse complement strand
GGAGGCTGCGCACGGTGGCCAGGCACGGTCTCGTGCGGCCCCTCGGGCGCCTCCGGCCTCCCGGGCTCCATCGCCCTCCCGGAGCGGGTGGAGACCCACGAGGACACCGAGGACCTGCTCGCGCCGGCGGACGTCGCCGCCGACCGCTGCGGGCTCGTCGTCCGCTCCAGGCTGTGACCTGACGCGCGCCATGGGGAGCGGGCGCCGCCAGGGCGCTCCATCCCCCGGGCCGCCCAGGGCGGGGGCCTCGGACCCCCGCCCGCGGGCATCGGCGCGGCTCGCCGTGTCACCGTCCACCCGGCAGCGGACCGGGGCATCCGCAGCCTCCGGACCGTGGGCGTCGACCTCGCCGTTCTCGTGCTCCGTGTGGTCGTCGGCGTGCTCGCCGTTCGCCCCGACCTTCTCGGTGCGCTCGCGGCGGGTATCATGGCCGTCGGGGCAAGCCTGCCACGGGAGCGTCCGGAAGGGGAATCACTGTGACTGACACCACCCGCACCACCACCTGGGACGACCCGCAGGAGCTCGGCCGCCTGGCGCGCGAGCTGTCGGGGCTCGACTACCTGCGGCACCTGGTCGAGGCGCAGCGCCGCGTGCCGATCGGGGTGACCCTGGGCTTCCGCCTGGTCGAGGTCGCCGAGGGGCATGCCGTGTTCGAGGCCGAGGCCGGCCCCTGGGCCTACAACCCCATCGGCTCGGTCCACGGCGGCTGGTATGCGGCGGTGCTGGACGCGCCGCTGGGGGTGGCGCTGCACACCACCCTGCCCAGGGGGACCGGCTACACCACCCTCGAGCTCAAGGTGAACCTGGTGCGGCCGGTGCGCCCCGACACCGGGGTGCTGCGAGCGGTGGGGAAGGTCGTCCACCGCGGCGGACGCACCGCGGTCACCGAGGCGCGGATGGAGGACGCCGAGGGGCGGCTCTACGCCCACGCCACCTCCACCTGCCTCATCCTGGAGGTGTGAGGTGCCGGTTCGCGTTGTCCGTCTGGGCAGCCCGCGCCTGCCGGGCGAGGGGCTGCGCCTCGGCACCGTGCGGCGCCCGCCGCGCGGGGTGCCCAGGCAGGAGTACGCCGCCCGCGACCTCTACGACGTCTGGCTGCCGGAGCTCGCCCCCAGCGAGGACCTCTTGAAGCGCGGCCTCGCCGTGGCGGACGAGAAGGGGTGGCGCACCTTCGCGCGCGCCTACCGGGCCGAGATGAAGGCGCCGGAGAAGCGCCACCTCCTCGACCTGCTGGCCGCCCTGTCCCGAACGACCAGCTTCGCGGTGGGCTGTTACTGCGCGGACGCAGCCCGATGCCACCGCTCCCTGCTCGAGGAGCTTCTCTCAGAGCACGGGGCGGAGGTCGTTCCGTAGAGCGCTACGTGGCGCGCCGGTAGTGCGCGGTCATGAACACGTGCCACTCCCCGTCCTCGCCCAGGGCCTGCGAGGTGAGGATGCGGTGGTCGTCGCTCTCCATCTCGGTCACGTCGCGGTAGCGAGCGAGCTTCGTCGGGTCGGTGAAGTCCGGCCCCTCGCAGTCCATCGTCAGCACCCGGCCGGCGGCGTCGAGGGCGCCCTCGTAGACCCAGAGGTGGGTCATCATCGAGGCGATGAAGGTGCCGACGAAGCGCCCCTTCACCGGGTCGAAGCCGAGGGTGAGGACGGTGCTCCCCTCACCGCCGCCGGGGGCGGGGCAGCTCCCGTCACCCACGACCCAGAGGCCGCCGACGGAGCGCACGCTCTCGGTCCCCGCGAACTTCGTCGGCGGCTGGCCGGGGCCCGCCGGCGCCTGCCCCTCGTACACCCACTCTCCCACCAGCCGCTGGAGCCAGCGGTGCTCCGCCTGCGGCTCCGGGCAAGGCATCGCGTCGCACTGCGATTCGCTCATGGTTGCCACCCCCTGCCGTGCAACCTCCCTGGCTCACCGTGAAATTCTCCTCCCCCTCGACTCCCGGCCCGAGCCGCACCGCCGCGGTTCTCGCCCCATGCGGTCCGTGGCCGGCATGAGCGCCGGCCAACGGCCTTCACTCGCCCCGCGGCTCGGGGACCACGACCTGCAGGTCTTCTGCGCCGCGCAGGGCCTCGAGCGCGAGGAGGTACTCCGACTCCTGCGACGCGCGCGTCGGACGGGCCGGCTTCGTTGCGCCCTCCTGCAGGGGGCCGGTGACCCTCCTGGCCGAAGCCGTCACCCTGCTCGAGGCCAACGGGTCTCCGCACGCCATGATCGGAGCCGTCGCCCTCGCCGTGCTGAGGGCGAGCCGGTCCACGCAGGACCTCGACCTGCCGACCGTGGACCGTGCGGTTCTCAGGCAGCCTGTCGAC
>CAYTJW010001029.1:0-2303 GCA_964438135.1 uncultured Thermoanaerobaculia bacterium | reverse complement strand
CCGCGCGGCGCGGCGGCCACCAGCTCGCCGTCGCGGCAGGCGACGAGCTCGACGCCCGAGGGCAGGCGCGGCGGGCTGGCCGGGTCGAACGGGCCGGCCAGGCGGAGCACGTCGCGCTCGCCGAGGGAGGCCTGCAGCTCCAGGACCGTGCCCTCGGCCAGCAGCCGTCCGTGGTCCATGACGCCGACCCGGCCGCACAGCCGCTCGGCGTCGTCCATGTCGTGGGTGGTGAGGAGGACGGCGCAGCCGGAGTCGGCGAGGTCGCGCACGCGCTCGAGGAGCAGGGCGCGGGCCTGCGGGTCGACCCCGGCCAGGGGCTCGTCGAGCAGCAGCACCCGCGGCCGGTGGGCGAGGGCCATGGCGAGGTGGAGGCGGCGCTTCATGCCGCCGGAGAAGGCGGCGACCCGGTCGCGGCCGCGGACGGACAGGCCGACCGCGGCGAGCAGGTCGGCGGCCCTGGCCCTGACCTCGGGCCGCGGCACGCCGCCGAGGGTGGCGGCCAGGCGCAGGTTCTCGGTCGCGGTCAGGTCCTCCCACAGGGCCAGCTCCTGGCCGGCCCAGCCGAGGGCGGCGCGGGCTTCGAGCGGCGCCGCGAAGGGGTCGTGGCCGGCGACGCGGACCGCGCCCGAGGACGGCTCGAGCAGGCCGGTGGCGATGCGGACGGTGGTGGTCTTGCCGGCGCCGTTGGGGCCGAGCAGGCCGTAGACCTCGCCCGCGCCGACCGCGAACGACACCCCGTCGACCGCCAGCCGGTCGCCGAAGCGCTTGACCAGGTTGCTCACCTCGAGCAGGTCGCCCATTCCCCCCCCCGATCTCGACCCCGACCCCGTCACGGCGCCGCCGCGCCCCACGCCCCCGTGCCGCCCGACTCGAAGCCGTCGGCGAACAGGGGCGGGTCGAGCTGGTTGTAGTAGAGGTGGTTGCCGACCGTGTCGTCCCAGTTGGTGACCGCCATGTCGAGGCTCGACGAGTAGCGGTACTCGACCCGGACCGAGGCGACGGGGTCGACCCCGACCGTGACCCAGCCGAGGTCGCGGCCGACCGCGTACTGGGACGGGCCGAGGGGGACGCCGTCGACCTCGACCGCGGTCACCGCCTCCACCGGCTGGCGCGCGAGCTCGAGCAGCCGCCCGCCGGCCGGGAAGGTCTCGGCGGCGGTGGCCGGGCCGCGCCGGTCGACGTCGCCGAAGACGATCTTCTCGACCACCGTCTGCGGGGTCGAGCTCCAGCTCGGCGACGAGGGCAGGCCGGCGCCGCCCTGGAGGAACAGCCGCACTCTGTCCCACCAGGCGCCGGTGGCGAGGTCGAGGTCGCCGTCCGCGTCGACGTCGGCCATGGCCACCGCCGAGGCGTAGCCGTCGTAGTAGCTCCAGCCGACCGTGGTGGCGAAGGAGCCGCCCGGGAGGCCGGCGTAGAGGCGGAAGCGGCCGCTGCCGGCGAGCTGGTCGTTGTCGGCGAGGACCAGGTCCCGCAGCCCGTCGCCGGTGACGTCGCCGCTCGCCGCCATGATCGCGTCCGCGCTGCCCATGTCGGTGGTCTGCCAGGAGGCGGTGGTGGCCAGGGCCCCGGCCTGGTTGGGGTAGACCAGGCTGTTGGCGCCGGCGGCGACGCCCACCAGGTCGAGCCAGCCGTCGCGGTCCGAGTCGACCCACAGCACCCCCTGCAGGTGGGTGGTGTCGGTCGAGGTCCAGCTGGCGGAGGAGCTCAGGGTGCCGCCCGAGTTGAGGTAGACGTAGTTGGGGTAAAAGTTCTGCGGGTCGTAGGCCCAGCCGGTGGCGACCGCGAGGTCGGGCCGGCCGTCGTTGTCGACGTCGCCGAAGGCGCAGCCGAAGGCGTTGGCCATCTCGGCCGACTCCCAGGCCGGCGTCGACGTCAGGGTGCCGGCGTTGTTGAGGTAGATCTTGGCGGCGTGGTCGACGTCGTCGAAGCTGCCGAGGACCGCCACCGCCACGTCCGGCCAGCCGTCGCCGTTGACGTCGGCCACGTCGAGGTGGCCGTGGTAGGCGACGTCCGCCGACAGCCAGGTCGGGCTCGCGGGCAGGGTGCCGTCGCCCTGGTTGTGGTAGACCGCGAGCGGCTGCTGCTGCATGTCGTTGCCGTTCGCCACCACCAGGTCGAGCCAGCCGTCGCCGTCCAGGTCGACCAGCGCCGCGCCGGTCGAGACCCGGGTGTCGGCCGAGACCCAGTCGGGGCTCGAGGGGTAGACCGCCTGGGCGGAGGCGACGGTCGGGAGTGCGGCCAGGACGAGCGCGACGACGAGCGACCTCACGGGACCTCCAGCTGCGCCCCGCCACTCTAGCCGG
>CAYTJW010001028.1:0-2305 GCA_964438135.1 uncultured Thermoanaerobaculia bacterium | reverse complement strand
CGCCCGACGAGGGCGGTCGGCCGGAGCGGCCGGACCGGCCGGGCGGCAGGGTCGACGCTGGCGGCCTGTCGTTCGACACCCAGTGGTACGACTGGGGGCCCTACGCCAGGCGCATGCTGGCCAAGATCCGCCGCAACTGGATGATCCCGGAGATCGCCCTGCTCGGCGTCCAGGGCGTGGTCAAGATCCGCTTCTTCATCGAGCGGGACGGGCGCATGACCGGCCTCGAGATCCTCGACGAGTCGGGCAAGCCGCCGATGGACTTCGCCGCCCGCGACGCGATCCGCGACTCGTCGCCGTTCGAGCAGCTGCCGGCCGACCTCACCGGCGTCGACCGCGAGGGCGTCACCATCACCTTCTACTACAACACCAAGCCCCCGACCTGGGCGGGGGATTACGAGGGAGCCCCATGATCGACTGGTTCATCTCCGGCGGACCCGTGATGTACCCGCTCACCCTGGTGTCGGTGGTCGCGCTGGCGATCATCGTCGAGCGGCTGTACGTGCTCCGGCGGTCGAGCTTCCTCGAGAGCGGCACGGTGGCGGCCATCACCCAGCTGGTCGCCGGGCGCGACTACGCCGGCGCGGTCGACTACTGCCGGCGCCGCTCGGGGCCGTTCCCGGCCCTGGTCGGCGCCCTGGTCGAGAACCGCAACGCGCCCTACGACGAGCTCAAGGAGATCCTCGAGGACAAGGGCCGGCACGAGCTGCACGGCCTGCAGCGCGGCCTGCCGGCGCTGGCGACGATCGTCGCCGGGGCGCCGCTGCTGGGCCTGCTCGGCACGGTCACCGGCATGATCAAGATCTTCTCCGCCATCTCCGCCCAGGGCACCGGCATCACCGAGAAGCTGTCGGCCGGCATCTCCGAGGCGCTCATCACCACCGAGGCGGGCCTGGTCATCGCCATCCCGGCGCTGTTCGTGCACGCCTACCTCGAGTCGCGGGCGGTGTCGATCCTGGCCGACATCGAGGCCCAGCTGCTCGACCTGCTGCACCTGGTGCGGCGGCCCAGGTCGGCGCGGGAGGAGTGAGCATGCGCCTGGCCCCGCTGCGGACGGTGCGCAGGGCGGAGGTGGCGATCGCGCCGCTGATCGACTGCGTCTTCCTGCTGCTGATGTTCTACGCCGTCACCACCCAGTTCGTCGGCGACGAGCGGCTCAAGCTGAAGCTGCCCGAGGCCAGGACCGCGGAGGCGCCGGGCCAGGGCGCGGCGGCCAAGCCGCCGGTGGTCAAGGTGGCCAGGGACGGCAGCATCTGGGTCGACGACGTGCAGGTGCCGGAGAAGGACCTCGAGAACCGGATCCGCGCCCTGGTGGCGCGCACCCCGGAGAAGTCGGTGATCATCATGGGCGACCGCTCGGCCGACTACGGGGTGGTCGTCCGCGTCCTCGACGCCGCCCGCGCGGTCGGCGCCACGACCATCCAGATGTCGGCCGAGAAGCCCACCGGCGGCGCCTCCCCCTGACCCTCCCTGCCCTTCCGTACCCGTACCCGTATCCGAACCCCCACCCGACGCGGCCGGCTTCCCGATGGCGCCGCTGCTCCTGAACGCCGACGACATCGCCGCCTCGCTGGCGGTCGACCCGACCGGCGGCGGTGACCTCGGCCACGCCGTCCGCTTCATCCTCCCCAACCCCAGGATGGCCACCGACCCCGACCTCGGCGGCGTCGGCGGGCGGCTCTACGTGCGGCCCGCCACCCACGCCGGCGGCCCCAGCGGCCCGGTGGGGACCGTGCCCTACGGCGCCCGCCTCAGGCTGCGGCCCGACTTCCCCCTGACCGGCTACAACCCGGCGGCCCGGGTCATGCTCCACACCTTCATGCGCTACGGCATCGTTCTCGCCGACGGCGGCAACATCGCCCTGACCGCCGAGAGCGACCTCTACACCGCCACGACCTGGGACGCGCTGGGCGTGACCTCGCGCACCTTCGACCAGACGCCGGGGGCAACGGCGGTCGCCGTCACCGACTTCGCGGTGCTCGACACCGGTGCCCGCATCGGCGAGACCTGGGACTGCGTGCGCACGGAGATCACCGACCCCGGCTCGCTGTTCGCGGACGGCTTCGAGACCGGCGGCACGGGCGAGTGGTCGGCCACGTCGCCGTGACGCGGCCGCGCCCCCGCCGCGCCGGCGGCGTTCACCCGACCGGGCCGGGTGCGCGCCCCGCGCAGCGGTCGTAGAGCTCGAGCAGACAGGAGCGGAGGTCGCCGTCGTGGCGGCGCCAGAGGCCCTCCAGCCGGGGCGCGAGGGCCGGCGCCTCGGCCGGCGCGAGCTCCCCGACCAGGTCGGCGAGCAGGGTGGCCG
>CAYTJW010001027.1:0-2306 GCA_964438135.1 uncultured Thermoanaerobaculia bacterium | reverse complement strand
ACCACGGAAGGTCACAGACGTCCGTGGAAGGGCGTTTTGAAAGAGGCTCAGCTGATCGCTGACGGCCGAATGCTCGAGCCCACCCTCGCTCGGACGCGCCACACCGCTCAGAGCGGCACGGCGGCGCCGCTGAAGGCGGCGCCTGGGCAGCGCTGGCGGAGCTCGGCGACCACCTGGGGCAGGGTCTCGGCGGTGCAGTAGAGGCCGATCGGCTTGTCGCCGAAGCCGCCCTTGACCAGCACGTAGCGACGCCCCTCGCTCACCTTGACCCGGGTCACCGCCTGGTAGGGGATGAACACGTCCTGCTCGCCGGCGGCGAGGAGGCCGGCGCCGGCGGCGGCCAGGTTGCCGGCCAGCGCGCCGCCGACGGCGGCCGTCGCCGCGGCGGAGCGGGCACCCTTGCCCGAGGCGCTGCGCACCCCGGCGGTGGTGAGGGCGAAGACGACGCGGAAGCCGCCGCAGAGGTCGACGACCAGGCCGATGACGACGAACAACCCCAGGAACAGGGCGAGCACGCCCGCGCCCAGCAGGAGCCCGGCCAGGCTGCGGCTGGCGATCGCCGTCACCATCCCCACCACCAGCGCCCCGCAGCCGCCGGCCAGCAGCAGGGCCGCCCACACCATCGGGTTGGTCAGCACCCTCACCCGGGCCGGCCACGTCAGGAGCACCTGCTCGCCGCTCGCGTCGACATCGCGCCGCTCCGGGTCGAGTCCGCTCATGTCCTTCCTCCGCTCGTTGCCGTCGTCGGGTTGGTCGAGAGCTCCGCGCGGACCCGGCTGGCGAGGCACGCGGCCCACGTGGCGGCGACCTGGGCATTGGGGTGCCCCTCGCCGGGCACCGTCATCGCTCGCGTCAGGGGCACCGAGCAGTCGACCGCGGCGACGCCGTGGTCGGCGAGGAAGCTCGTGTACTCGGCGCGGGCGCCGTCGTCCACCCAGAGCAGGGCGACCAGCAGGCGTGCCCGATGGCGACGGCAGAGACGGTCGAGCTCGAGCAGCAGCAGCTCGGTGACCTGGCGGCGATCGACCTCCCTGCGCGCTGCGGCGAGACGCATCCACGCCGTCTCGGCCGCGGCCACGGCGGCCGAGAAGCGGCGCCCGGGGAGGGCCAGCCAGCGAGTGGGCGGGTGGCGGGCGAGCCCGCCGTCGCGGGTGAGGGTGACGAAGGGCGGCGCTGCTTGACTGCGGCGGGAGTACAGGAGGAGGGTGCGCAGCCAGCTGGCCGCCGCCACGTTGCGCTTCTCGTGGTGGGGGATGAAGCCGTAGACCACCAGCGCCGCCCGCTCCATGCCTGGCAGCACGCGCTCGAGCAGCAGCAGCGACTGGTAGGTGCCGTAGCCGCCGGTGGCGAAGCTCACCACCTCGGCCTCCGGCAGGCGCTCCTGCAGCCGCCACGGCATGCTGTCCTGGTCGTCGAGCGCCCAGCCTTGGGCGAAGGAGCAGCCGACCACCAGCGCCTGCGGCCGACCCGGGGCCCCGGCCGCCGCGGCGGTGCGCCGGGCGCCGCCGGCGGTGATGGTCATGGTGGTCTCGCGCCCCTCCGGGCTGTAGGCCGGGAACACGTGCGAGCCGGGTCGGCTGCGCCATCCGAGCTCGGGGTCCTCGTCCACGACGCGCGGCTCGCGCGCGTCGGTGGCGCGTGGCACCCACGGCTCGAAACCGGCCAGCCGGAGCACGCCTTCGGCCAGGGCGAGGGCCGCCAGGCTGGCGACCCCGGCAACGAGCGAGCGGAGGAGAACACGCTTCGCCGTCACGACCCGCAGCCCGTGCTCGGGCCGGATTCTACCGCTGCCGGCGGCGTGGCCGCCATCACAGCACGAGGTCGACGCGGTTGTCGGCGCCTTCCCAGACGCTCACCGCCAGGAGGGTGCCGCCGAGCCGCTCGAGCTCGGGCGCGAGCTGCGCCGCCAGGACCTCGGCCAGGCGCTCGGCGGTGGGCGAGGGGCGGCCGATCGTGGGGTGGAGACTGAGGTCGGTGCCGTCGAGCGGCGCGACGGCGTCGGCGAGGACCCGGCGCACGGCGTGGAAGTCGAGGGCGTAGCCCTCGTCGTTGAGCCGGTCGACGCCGACCCGGATCGCCACCGCCCAGCGGTGGGCGTGGCTCTCCTCGGGGCGGCCGCGGTAGCTGGCCAGGGCGTGGCGGGCGTCGAGCTCGGCCCGGGCGTGGACCACCCAGCGGCTCACGGCGACCCTGCCGCCGCCGGCGGCCGCAGCAGCAGCGCCTCGCGGCTGACGCGCACCAGCGGCAGCTCCGCGTCCGCGAGCCCGAGCGCGGCCAGGAGCTGGCGCACGGTCAGGACCGGCCCG
>CAYTJW010001026.1:0-2308 GCA_964438135.1 uncultured Thermoanaerobaculia bacterium | reverse complement strand
CACCCGCCCCTCCACGGTGAGGACGTGCCCGAACGCGTCCACCTCCACCGCGGCCACCGGGCCCGTCACGGTCGCGTCCGCCAGGAGGGCCGGCTGCGCCGGGTCGGACACGTCGAAGAGCCGCAGGCCCTCCTCCCGGTCGGCCACCAGCAGCACGTCGCCGGCCAGGGCCGTGTCGGCCAGCGCGCTCAGGCCGGGGATCGGCGGCGCCGACGCCATCTCGGCCGCGCGCAGCGGCAGCTCGACCGCGAAGGCCTCGGCGCCAGGCGGCCGGTTGGGGGCGAAAACGTCGCCGCCCAGGCGCAGCAGGTAGCGGCTGCCGGCCTGCCACGCCGCCGCGGGCCGGACCGCGAGCTCCTGCCGCTCGACCTCGACCGCGACCGCCACCGGCCCGCCGCCGACCGCGGTCACCGCCACGTCGTCCTCGCCCACGCTCGCCGCCAGCAGGCGGTTGAAGCGCAGGCGCACGGGTTGGGTGCCCTCCCCCAGCTCACCCTCGACCGCCACCAGCAGCGGGTCGCCCAGCTCGACGCAACCGCCCCCGCCGCCGACGCACGCCGGCATGGCCAGCGTCGCCCCACCCACGGTGCCCGCTCGGGTCAGGCCCGAGCGGAGGTCGGCCAGCACCACCCGCCGGCCGGCCGCGAAGGCCTCCGCCGCCACCCGCACCTCGAGCCCGCTCCCGTCCAGCGCCGCCTCCACCCCGGCGCCCAGCTCGAGGTGGCCCCGCGCGGCCGGGAAGGCCACGACCTCGACCGGGTCGGCCGCCTCGAGCTCGAGCCACTGCCCCGGTCCGCTCCCCGGGTACGGCGGGTCCACCACCACCCAGTCGCCGGTCGGGGCCGGGTAGGTGGCCTCGGCGTAGACCCAGCCACTGGCCGTGTCGACCACCCGCAGGCCGAAGTCGGCGTCGAGGCGGATCGGCACCACCGCCCCCGACTCGCGGGTGGTGTAGAGCATCCAGTCGACGGCGTAGGCCGCCACGTCCACGGCCATGCCGAGGCTGGCGTCGAAGGCGACCAGGGTGGCGTTGTCCGGGCCGTAGCGGGTGACCAGGTAGGACAGGCCCGCCGCGGCGTCGGTCAGGGCCGCCTCCACCTGCACCGTCGCCAGCCCGGCGCCGGCTCCCTCGAGGCGGAGCCGGGACGGGTCGAACGCGGAGCCGCCCGGCGCCGCGGCGGTCAGCGGCTCCAGGATCACCAGCTCGACCCCGCTCCGCACCCCCGGCAGGAGCGGGTCGGGCGAGGCCGCCGCGAGCGCCCGCTCGAGCGGCGACAGGGCCTTGTCCACCGGTGGGACCTCGCCCTCCGGCGCCACCACGTAGGCCCCCCGCGCCGCGTCCCAGCGGGCGGTGCGGAGGAGCATCGGGTAGCGCTGGCCGGCGACGTCGAGCACCCGGCAGGCGTGGAAGGTGGCGTCCGGGTTCGACGGCGGCGGGCCCGGCACGGCCAGGCCCAGGGACAGCGAGGCCGTCCCGTCCATGGTCAGCCCGACCGCGGCCCGCGCCGCCACCCAGGCCGGCACCCGCTCCGCCGCCAGCACCGACTCCGCCGCCAGCGGCTCGACCCGGACGCTGCCCCCTCCGGGCAACGCCCCGGGCGGCACCGTCACGGTCACCGCCTCGCCCGGCGGGCCGTCGCTGGTGAACGACCCGCCCTCCGGGCCGAAGCTCGCCCCCTGGCCGTCCGCGGTCAGCCAGGGCCCGAGCTCCACCACCCCGAGGCTGGTGGCGGGGTTGTCCGCGGCCAGCACGTGCAGCAGCAGCCGGTCGCCGGCCACGACCCCCGCGCTCGGCTCGAGGAAGCTCGCGAAGCTGCCGTCGCCGGCGGCCTGGAAGGTGGTGGTCGAGGCCTGGCGGTCGAGGTCCTCGACCCACAGCCAGGCCGAGGCCGGCACCGCGCCGGTCGAGCCGAGCACCACCTAGGCCCCGGCCGGTGCGCCCGGCCGGCCCGGGCCGTAGAGCCGGATCAGCTCGGGTCGGACGTCGCCCGGCGCCAGGTAGGGCTCGACCGTGAAGGGGACGACGTGGTTCGAGCCGTCGCCGTTGAGAGGGTAGCCCTGGCGGTCGCGCACCGAGCCCGCCAGGGTCGCCTGCAGCGCGGCCCCGGCCGGCAGCGCCGCGGCCGGTTGCCAGGTGATGCGGGTGCCGGTCGCCGCCAGGGTCAGGACGCCGTCGAGGTGGCCCGGGTCGACCGCCACGGCGTCCGCGCTCACCGACTCCGGCACCAGCGGCTCGCTCAGGACGAAGGTCAGGGCGCCGGTGGCCGGGTCGCCGGTTGCCCCGGGCTCGGGCGAGGTCGCGACCACC
>CAYTJW010001025.1:0-2308 GCA_964438135.1 uncultured Thermoanaerobaculia bacterium | reverse complement strand
CCAAGACAAGAACTTGGCAGCAAGACGAACCCAGCTCCGGTAAACTCACGCTAGGCGGTGGAGGTCCGCTGCACGCAGTGCGGCGCCGCCCTCGAGGTGGCGGCCGACGCGCGCCTGGTCGAGTGCGAGTTCTGCAGCACGGCGCTGGTGGTCGAGGGCGAGGGAGCCCTGTTCCACGAGGTGATGCTGCCGACCGTCACCGCGTCGGCAGCCGAGGCCCACCTGCGCCGCTTCCTGGCCGGGGGCGAGACGGCCGGCGGCCTCGACCGGGAGGCCGAGGTCTCGCCGCCGAGCCTGCAGTACTTCCCGTTCTGGGCCTTCACCGTCGCCGTCGACGGCGGCGAGCGGGTGGCCCTGCAGCCGGCCGCCCCCAGCTCGCTGCAGGGCTTGCAGGGCCTGGCCCTGCCGGCGGGGGCGAGCTCGAGCGCGGCTCGGGCCGCAACCGGCGGCGCCACCCTCGA
The DNA here is from genome assembly GCA_964438135.1 of uncultured Thermoanaerobaculia bacterium. Lineage (GTDB taxonomy): Bacteria > Acidobacteriota > Thermoanaerobaculia > Thermoanaerobaculales > Sulfomarinibacteraceae > CAYTJW01. The sequence goes on along the minus strand of CAYTJW010001025.1, from coordinate 1,847 downwards.
GCCGCCCGAGGTGGCGCTGGCGGTTGCCCGGGACTGGCTCGAGCGTCGTTTCCCGGCGGCCCGGGTGGTGCGGACGGCGCTGTTCCACGTCCCGCTCCACCGGTTCTCCTACCGCTACCGCGGCCGGGTCTACACGGCGGCGGTGGAGGCGGTGTCGGGGGCGGTCCTGCCGGCGGACTTCCCGGCCAAGGCCGAGACGCCGTACCGGCTGGTGGCGGCGCTCGCGCTGGTCGTCTTCGGTCTCGAGGGGCTGTTGATCGCGAACCCGTTCCTCAAGCTCGCGGCCTACCTGGTGTCGGCCGTGCCCGTGCTGGGGGTGGCGTGGCTGGTGTGCCGGCGGGTGTAGCGGCCCCCGGGCCGGCGGCCGGCGCCGCCGCGGTGGTGGCCGGCCTGACCTGCGCCGCCTGCGGCGGCACGCTGGCGGTGCATGAGGGCTGGACCCACCTGGTCTGCCGGTACTGCGCCACGCCGCTGGTGGTGCTGGGGAGCCTGGGCGCGGCGCGCCTGGCGGTCCCGGGCCGCCTCGACCGGGAGGCGGCGCTCGGCGCGGTGCGGCGCTGGTTCGCGGCCGGGCTGCGCAAGGAGCCGGCGCTCAAGGCGGAGGCCGTGGTGGAGGAGGCGTTCCTGGCCTGGTTTCCGTTCGTCCGCGTGCGGTGCGACGTGGTCGGCTGCGTCCTCGGCACCAGGACCCGCCGGGTCAAGCAGGGGAACCGCTGGGTGGAGCGGCAGGAGCCGGTGGAGCGGCTGGTCGAGGAGTCGTTCGACCGCACCAGGGCCTGTGCCGACACGGCCGAGTTCGGCGTCGACAGCGTCAACCTCGCCGGCGACGCGCTCGAGCCGCTCGACGAGGGGCGGTTGCGCGGCCGGGGCATGGTCTTCCGGCCGGTGCGGGCCGTGGACGAGGTCGCCTCCGCCCTGCTCGACGAGGCGCTGGCCTCGTCCGCCGCGGCGGCCGGGGTGGAGCGGGTGAGCTTCTCCTGGCTCGCGCCGGTGCGGCGGGCGGTGACCCTGGTCTACTACCCCCTGTGGGTGGTCCGCTACCGCTTCCGGGGTCGCCTCTACCAGGCCCTGGTCGACGGCGAGGACGGCAGCCTGGCCTACGGCAAGGCCCCCGGCAACCTGCTGTTCCGCGCCTGGGCACTGGTCTCGGCCGCCGCCGGGGCCTGCTTCGCCGTCACCACCGGGCTCCAGAACCTGGGCGTCTTCCTCCGCTCCGACGAGGGGCTGGGCGGCGGCGCGGTGCTGCTGCTGGCCGCCGCCGGCCTGGTGGCCTGGGGCTACCGCCAGTTCCGCCACGGCGGCGTGGTGGAGGAGGGCACCGGCCTGGCCGCGAGCCGGCGGCACGGGTCGCTGGCCGCCACCATCGCCGCCCTCACGGGGAGGGTGCGGTGAGCGTGCGCCTGGCCCGCCTCGACTGCGCGTCGTGCGGCTCGAGCCTGGGCGGCGAGCCGAACGACGTGGCCTTCTTCTGCGGCCACTGCGGTGGCGCCACGGTGCTCGAGGGGGGGGAGCTGGTGGTCGTAGCCGGCTGCGCCATCCTGCCCCGGCCTGGTCGCCGGGCCGAGCTGTGGCGGCCGGCCTGGGTGCTCGACGCCATGGTCGAGGTCGGCGACCGCCGGCGCGCGGACGGTCGGCCGACGCCCGGCTGGGCCGAGCAGCGACGCTTCGTCATCCCGGCGTTCGCGCTCGCCCTCGAGTCGCTGGCGGAGCTGGCCCGGGCCCTGGGGGCGGTGGCCGGCGAGCTGGCGGCGGTGCCGCGCGAGCCGATCCGCGGCGGTGGCCTGCGCGCCGCCGACGCCGAGACCCTGGCCCGCTACCTGGTGACGGTCGACGAGGTGCGCAAGCCG
>CAYTJW010001024.1:0-2310 GCA_964438135.1 uncultured Thermoanaerobaculia bacterium | reverse complement strand
CAGGCGATCATGATGGCGTGGACGGGCTGATCACGATGCGTGGAATGCGCACCCAGTTGCTTCAACGCTTTGGGCGCATACACCGGATGACTTCAACGCCCGGTTCCGTCGGCCACTTCTTCCTTGTCGACGACGCAATGACGCCGGCGAACCTCGTTCGGAAGGCGCTGTCTTTCACGACTGATGTGGGCCCAGACAGTCAGCCCTCAGACCTCGTTGGGCTACTGATGCACTCCCTGCAAGAGCAGGAGAGCCTTCCGGACTGACGTTCGGAAGATACCTCCTCGGCGAATGTGGGAGGCCCCATCTTCTGACTAGCCGGAAGACCGGAAGACCGTCCCGGTAGAGGCGTGGCGCCCGACGTTTAGGTTCAAGGCCTGTGTGACAGCCCCTGAACCTAGACCACGGCAGCGCCGCTGCCGAACACTCGGCCGGGCAGCTTCGCCAGCCAGTGTTCTTCGCCTGGTGTAACGCCAGGCAGGGCACTCTCAATCAAGTCCGGCACGCCGACACCAAGGGGACGGGCGTACAGCCGGCTGATCACGGTCACGGGAATGCGTATAGACCAGCGGTGCCACAACTTCGAGCTGCTGGCGAGTATGTAGCGGGTCCGGGCGTCTGCGATTTCTGCGCGCTGTCCCTCCGGGTACGCGATGTACACAAAGCCTACCTCCCCGGCCGGGATCTGTTTCGCGGCGGCGGCCCACAGAGAAGTGACGCCTCTTGCCTTCTTGGTGATTGCCGCGGAGCTCGTGCTCCGCCACTTCAGGCAGAACGGCATTCTGAACTCCCGCACTCGAATTGCGGAAGGTGGTTCCACTTCACAGAGCAGACCGTCGAAGTCGTTGCCAGTGGGTAACCAGTTAAACACAGCTTGGAGGAAGTCTGGGGAATAGAGACGAGTGTCCTGAGTCGATCCTCCGAACGCCAAACGAGAGTACGCGAAGTGGCCCCAGGGGACCGAAGTCCGTGCTGTGTCAGCCACCTGGCTGATCTGTTGTCTAATGGGTTCCACGAAGTGGTGGGCTTCGACTTGCTGCACAGGTTGGGCGAACTCGACTTCCAGAGAACCGTGGAGACCCTCAGCCCGCACGAACGGCTTTAGGGCGTCGTAGAGTACCTGGACCGCGGCAGCCTCTTGCAGTTCGTAGCTACTGAGTCCCTGGCGGCGTTTGCACTCAATCACCGCTGGCGCTCCCATGTCGTGCACCCGGAAATCTGGCGACTTGGCGGCGCCTGAGGCCGCCAACATTTCGAGCGAACGCCCTTTGGCTACACATGCTGTGCCGACGAGCAACTCGTAGATCGTAGACGGGACCTCTTCGTCGACCAACTCCGAAAGCCTTGCGAATTTTGCCTTCGCCACGGGTCCTAGAGCTTCCAGAAGTTGAACCCTCGTCCCAAGAACCGTGAGCTCAGGCACGAACGTTGCCGCAGCGAAGAAGTCCAGGTCCGCGCGTTTGTCGAGGTGATCCCGCGCCACGAGCAGCATATGGGCATACCGCTGGGGTGTCGGAGGGCAGCCGGAAGGCCGGATTCGCACGCCACCAACGAGATGCAAGGGGCTCGAAAGATAGGCTGCGTCGAGCCGGTAGGACATAGCAGACTGGGCCTTCAACCAAGCGGGATCGACCCGGTCGAGAAGAGCCGCAAGCGCCACCGGAGTGAATTCATCCAGGTAGTCCGAAGGTGGAGTCGAGACAATCTGTTGTTGCCACCAACGCTCATCGTACGGCGGCAAACCCTCGCGCTCAAGCGCCTCGAGTTCCGCTTCGTCTACCCCGGCCGCATCACTTAGTCGTTCGTAGATCCTAGTGAACCGGGCGTGGAGGGCCTGGAGTTCCTTCGTCAGGCGCCTAACCTCTGGACCAGGCCCAGCCGATGCTCCCTGCTCTGCCTCCTGCCTCTTAACGGCGGACACCAGTTCCTCGAACTTGGCGTTCAAAAGGGTGCGCTCACGTTCCACCTTCGCAAGTAGCTCGTCAAATGGCACGGCCAATGATTACACACCGGGAAAGGGGCTGCGAACCTCTGGCGCGGCAAGGTGTCGGCGATGCCCTGATTGGGGGAGTCTGCGTTCGCAGATGCCTACTGGGGTGGGGTCGCGCGGGCCGCTTGTTGGAACTCGGGTCGGATTCGCACACCATTCGCACAAACGGCCAAGAAGCGCCGTTTGGGGCGTCTCTTGGCTCGTTGTCGAAATCACCGTAACTTACTGATTCTAAAACTGGTGCGGAAGGGGGGATTCGAACCCCCACGCTCTTGCGAGCGCCAGCCCCTCAAGCTGGTGCGTCTGCCAGTTCCGCCACT
>CAYTJW010001023.1:0-2322 GCA_964438135.1 uncultured Thermoanaerobaculia bacterium | reverse complement strand
CCGAGATCCCGGCCGGGTCGAGCCGGCGCAGGCCCGAGAGGCCGTTGGCGCGGCCGCGGCGCTCGAGCTCCTCGAGGGCGGGCAGCTGGTCGGCCCGGGTCGCCACCACCAGCTTGCCGCAGCGCTCGGCCGGCAGCGAGCGCTCGGCGCAGAAGCGGTACAGCGCCTCCCGCCCGGCGACGCAGTTGCGCGCCTTGAGCGAGCCCGGCTTGTAGTACAGGCCGGAGTGGATCACCCCCGAGTTGTTGCCGGTCTGGTGGGCGGCGAGGCGGCCCTCCTTCTCCAGCACCAGCACCGCCCGGCCCGGCGCGCGCCGGGTCACGGCCATGGCGGCGGCCAGGCCGACGATGCCGCCGCCGACGACGACCAGGTCGTGCGTCGCCACGGTCACGGAGTGTACTCTCGAGGCCGAGACGCTGACCAGCGGGCGAGCCGGCTCGGGTGTGGGATACTCGGTCCATGGCGGAAGACCTCCACAGCCTGCCGGAGTGGGAGCGGCTGCTGGCCGCCGAGCGGCACGTGCAAAGGCTGGTGCCGGGTGCCGTCCTGGTCGGCGGCACGGCTGCCGCGCTGCACGCCGGGCACCGGCACAGCCACGACGCGGACCACGTCCTCGAGGACCTGCGGCCGCGCTTCGACCAGGTGCTGGCCGACCTCGAGGCCGCGGCGGGCTGGCAGACCGACCGGGTGGCCCGGCCGGTGCTGATCCTCGGCAGCCTGGACGGGGTCCTGACCGGTATCCGCCAGCTCCGCCGAACGAGGCCGCTGGAGACCGAGGAGCTCGCCGGCCTGCGCGTGCCGACCCTGGCCGAGATGGCGCGGGTCAAGGCCTGGCTGCTGGCTACCCGCCACACGGTCCGCGACTACCTCGACACCGTCGTCCTGCTGGAGCGGCTCGGTGACGGGGGTGCCCGGGCGGCGCTCGCGAGCTTCGACGCGGTGTACGCTCAGGACAACGGTGGCTCGCCGCTGGCCGAGGTGGCGGAGAGGCTGGCCGCGGCCGCGCCGGCCGACCTGGCCCGAGTCGAGCTCGCAACCTACCGCGGGCTCCTCCCCCCCTGGAACGACTGGGCCTACGTCGTCGCCCGGGGACGGCGCCTGGCGCCACTGGTGGCCGCGCTCGCGCTGGGTCCGCCGCCGTGACCGGCCCCGACCTGTCCGCCTCGCGGGCGCTGTGGAACCGCAACCGGCTCGACATCGCCTCGGACGAGCAGTTGGCCCAGCTCCTGGACCGCGGCGAGCACTGGGCGTGGCGCGAGCTCTACCGCCAGGCGGCTCGTGACCCGCACCTGCGCCGCCGCATCCTCGGCATCGTCCACTCGGTGCCACTGCCGCTGCCTCGCCTGTGGCTGGCCGCGCTCGCCTCCCTCGGCGAGGAGGTCGACCTCGGCGCGGACCTGCCGCGCCCCCCGCAGGAGACCGGGACCTGAGCCGCGGCCGCCGGGTCGCCGCTACCGCCGGAGGTCCGGCGGTGGCTCGGTGACCCAGACCGTTCCATGCCTCAGCACGCGTGCGAAGCGGCGGTCGTCGCGCAGCACGCCCGCCAGCTCGGCCTCGGTGTAGACCAGCAGGTCGACCGGCACCGGCAGCCGGGTGATGTCGTAGGCGCTCGCCCGGGCCAGCCGCGGGCCGGGGTCGGCGGCGACCACGGCGACCAGGTCGACGTCGCTGCCGAAGCACCAGTCGCCGCGCGCGAGGGAGCCGAAGTACCCCACCGCGACCACCTCCGGCCTGCGGCTGGTCAGCTCGAGCGCCAGCTCGCGCACCGCGGCGCGGACCGCGTCAGCGGCCGGCCAGGCGAGCACGGACGAAGTCGAGGATCGCACCGGCACAGCGGATCGCCTCGGAGCTCTGCAAGCGGCCGTAGTGCTCGAACGGCGGCCCTTCGGGGTGGCCGTTGGCGTGGCGCGTCGGGACGTAGAAGTTGTCGAGCACCCGCGCCATGTCGACCAGCCCTTCCTCGACTCCGACCGGCAGCTCGCGCAACGGGCGGCCGACGACGTGGCCCCACGCCTCCTGGCCGAGGGCCAGGTGCAGGGCCTTGACCGCCTTCTCGGCCGCCTGCTGGGCCGCGAAGCAGGCCCACTCGTGGCGTCCCTCGGCCTGCGACGAGCGCGCCTGCTCGAGGTCCCGCTCCGCCTGAGCCATCCAGTCCGGCGCGCGGTCGGCCACCTGCCGCAGCTCCCCCCAGGGCCGATCCTGTCACGCCGGTGCGGCCGTCGCGGCCGCGCTTGTGGCGCCCGCGGCCGCGACCTACCATGGTCCCGGTGGTGCGTCCTGACGAAGCCGAGGGCGTTGGGTCCTTGGTTTCCCGCTGCATCG
>CAYTJW010001022.1:0-2322 GCA_964438135.1 uncultured Thermoanaerobaculia bacterium | reverse complement strand
GAGCTGGTCCCGACCTCCTGGACCCGCACCCGCTTCGACCAGCAGGGGCGGCCGGTGGAGGTCTCGGCGAGCGACGGCTCGCTGGTGACCACGGTCTACGACCGTCTCGGCGGCGCGATCCGCTCGACCACCGGCGCCGGCACGGTGACGGCGAGCGCCTCGGACTCGGCCGGGCGGCTGCTGCGCAGCTTCCGCCCCGAGGGGCGGGGCGCGACCTCGTACGCCTACACCGCAGACGGCCGGCTGCTCGCGGAGGCGGTGGAGGCCGCGGACGGGTCCGGCGGCTGGCAGGCCCTGTGGCACACCCTCCACGCCTACTCCGACCCGCTCTCCCGGGCGTGGGAAAGCACCGTGACCCACCCGGACGGCACCACCGAGACCTTCCTCTACAACCCCGACGGGACCGTGGCGACCCGCACCACCCGCGAGGGGCTGGTGGTGAGCCACGCGTACGACCCTGCCAACCGGCTGCTGTCGGCCCTGGCCGCGGGCACGCCGCCCGAGACCATGGTCCCCCTGGACCAGGGCGACCACTACCGCTACGACCCGCTGCGGCTGGCGGCGGCCGGCCAGGACCCGGCCTTCTGCCTGGCCGCGACCGTGGCCTACGGCGGCTTCGACCTCGCCGGCCGGCCGCGGTCCGAGCAGGTGGGGGGCCGCGACCCCATGGCGTTCGAGCACGACGCCTGGGGCCGTCGCACCGGGGTGAGCCTGCCCGCCGGGGTGGGGCGGGACCAGGAGGAGAGCGTCCTGACCGGCTACCGGCGGGCCTTCGACACCCTCGACCGGCTGACCGGGGTCGGCGCCGCGGGCGGCGCCGGCTCCCCCTTCGGCGCGGACTGGACCTGGGGCGGGGGCAGGCTCTACGGCCTCACCAGCCGCGGGCCGCTGGCCACGGCCAGCCGCCTCGCCTACTCGGGGCAGCCGGGAGAGCCGGGCTCGAGCTGGCGCCTGGCGCGGCTCGCCTTCGGCTCGGGCCAGGACGCGCCCGACCCGCTCGGCCTGCTGCCGGGCCACACCTGGGGCGGCCTCGGCTTCGGCTACCGGGGCAGCGAGGACGACCCCAGCGACGGCGCCAGGGTCGGCCGCCAGGCCCTCGGTCTCGGCCTCGGCCTCGACGCCGGCATGGGCTGGTCGTGGGGGCTGGACCCTGCCCTGCGCCTGGCCACGGCCTGGGCCGGGGCCGGCAGCCTGCAGGGCGACGACCCGGCCGGCGCCTTCGAGAGCTTCTCCCTGTCCTACGGCCAGGGGGACCAGCTCGCGCGCCTGGTCACGTCCCGCGGCGTGGTCGACCTCGGCCCGCCGCAGCCCGCCGGCCGGCCGTGGGGCCGCGACGGCGCGGCCTTCGCCTACGACGCCTCGGGCCGGCGCACCGCGGACGACCGCTCCGAGTACCGCTGGGACTGGCGCGGCCGCCTCGCCCGGGTCACGATCACCGACCCGGAGAGCCCGTACGCGGGGCACCAGGTGCGGTACGCCTACGACGCGCTGGGCCGGCTCGCCACCCGGCTCCACCTCGGGCCCCTGCCCGACGGCGACCCGGACGAGGACCACCGGCCGTTCGTCGAGCTGCGGCAGTACCTGTGGGAGGGCTCGGCCCTCCTGGCCGAGGCCGGCTACGGCAGCCTCGACGGCACCTGGGAGTCGGACAGCGACCTGTTCCTGCGCTGGCGCAAGAGCTACGTCCCGGGCCCGGCCCTGGACGACGCGGTCCAGGTCAGGGTCGAGGTCGAGCAGCCGAGCGCCTACCCCGACACCCTGTACTCCTTCCTCCGCGACGAGCTGGGCACGGTGGTGGGGCTGGTCGAGGAGAGCCCCGACGCCGACCCCGCAAGCCCGCCGCTTCTGGTACGCTACCTCTACTCGCCGTACGGCGAGGCCCACGCCGAGTCGGGACCCGACCTGCGTGCGGCGCTCTTTGACACGGGCACGACCAGCCTCGGCGCCGCCACCCAGACCCTGACCGACCCGGCGACGCAGACCGCCGGCGCCCTCCGCCTGACCCTCTCCGCCCCGGCGGACCCTGCCACCCTGGCCACGGGCCTCGCCCTGGACGACACCACGGCCGCCACCACGCTCCTCCAGGGCACCGACTACGCCCTCGGCCCCGACCCGGACCACCCCGACCAGCTCCTGCTCCTGCCCCTGGCCGGCTGGACCAGGGCTCACGACTACCAGCTGCGCCTCCTCCCGTCCCTCGCCGACCCGGTCGGCCGCCCCCTGGCCCACCCCCGCACGGTCACCGTGAGCCTCCCCGGCGAAGGCCCGGCGAGCCTCCACCACGACGACCTCGCCATCCCCTACGACTCCCGCACCGCCGCC
>CAYTJW010001021.1:0-2328 GCA_964438135.1 uncultured Thermoanaerobaculia bacterium | reverse complement strand
AGACCGAGGCGCCCCGCGGCAGCGTCTGGCCCTGCTGGACCGCGCGCCGGGACCAGGCCGGGTTGAGGTGGGTCAGCTCGGTCAGGTCGACGCCGTGGTCGCGGGCCACCCGCGCCGGGCTCGCGCCCCGGTCGAGCACGGCCAGGTCGAGGGCCGGCAGCGGCTCGAGGCCCTCGGGGAAGACCCGCGCCGCGCCGGTCGCGGTCGCGCGGGCGGCGAGCAGCTCGGGGTAGAAGTTGCGCGACGAGAAGCCGAACTGCGGGCCGCGGTAGAGGCGGAAGACCCGCTCGTAGTCGGGGCCGAGCTCGCGCACCGCCCGCTCCACCCCCGGCACGCCGTGGTTGTACGAGGTCACGGCCAGCGGCCAGCTGCCGAGGCGCCGGTGGGCGTCGAGGAGGTAGCGGGCTGCGGCCCGCGTCGCCGCCAGCGGGTCGAGCCGCTCGTCGAGCGTGGCGTTGACGCGCAGGTGCCGCCGGGCCGCGGGTCGGGTCAGCTGCCACATCCCCACCGCCGCGGCCGAGGAGCGGGCGGTGATGTCGTAGGAGGACTCGACGTGCGGCAGGTAGGCGAGGTCCTCCGGCACCCCCTCCTCGCGCAGCACCCGCCGCACCACCGCGTCGTACCTGGCGCTGAGCTCGAGGCCCCGGCGGAAGCGCTCCCGCTGCCCGCGCTGGGTCCGCACCCGCTCGTGCGCGCCCTCGAGGTCGGCGACCGTCCCGCCCGCGCTCACCCGCGCCACCAGCTCCTGGTCCTCGGGCGACAGCTCGGCGCCGGCCCCGACCCGCTGCTCCAGCGCCAGCAGGCGCCGGCGCCAGGACTCGCGCAGGGCGCGGACGGCGTCGCGCTGGGCCCGGGTGAGGGTCTCGCCGGCCTCGCCCGGGATGTCGACCACCGCCCACACCAGGCGCGGCATGTCCTTGTCGTGCACCACCACCTGGCCGCGGCCCCACTCGCCCCAGACCCGGCACCAGAAGGCGACGTTGTCCCGGATCGCCGGCGGCTCCGGGAACGGGTCCGCGACGGCGACCGGGGCGACCACGGTCTGCGCGGGGGCGACGGCAGCCATGGCCGCGACCAACACCACGGCCGCCAACCAGCAGCGGCCCGCGGGCCGCGTCTCGAGTCGGTCTGCCCCACGCACGGCGGGCATTGTCGGTCGAGACCCCGCGGCGCGCAAGCCTCCGGCCGCCCCGGCGGCGGGATCGGGGCCGGGTCGACCCACACCGCCGCGCCGGCCGGCTCGGTAGAATCCCCTGCCGGGGGGACGCGGCGTGAGCGAGCGACGGGACCGGGAGATCGTGGTCGAGGGGGCGGCCGAGCACAACCTCCGGGAGGTCGACGTCCGCCTGCCGCGCCGCGCCCTGACGGTCGTCACCGGCGTGTCCGGCTCGGGCAAGTCCTCGCTCGCCTTCGACACCCTGTTCCGCGAGGGCCAGCGGCGCTTCCTCGAGACCCTGCCCGCCTACGCCCGCCAGCTCGCCGGCGGCCTGGCGCGACCCGCCCTGCGGAGCGTCGACGGGCTCGGCCCGGCGGTGGCGGTGGGGCAGCGCTCGAGCCTGGCCAACCCCCGCTCGACCGTCGGCACGCTGACCGAGGCGTGGGACCTGCTGCGCCTGCTCTTCGCCCGGCTCGGCACCGCGCCGGCCGAGGTCCGCCTCAGCCGGGGCCTGTTCTCCTTCAACGGCGCCGAGGGCGCCTGCCCGGCCTGCCAGGGCCTGGGCGTGGAGGACCGCCTCGACCCCGAGCTGCTGGTCAAGGACCCGGCCCGGTCGCTGCGCGCGGGGGCGCTGCGGGTCACGACGCCGAACGGCTACCTGATGTACTCGCAGGTCACGCTCGAGGTGCTCGAGGAGGTGCTGCGCGCCCACGGCGGCTCGGTCGACGTCCCCTGGCAGGACCTCCCCGACGAGGCCCGCCGGGTGGTGCTGCACGGCAGCGACCGGCTCCGGGTGTCCTACGGCAAGCACCCGCTCGAGTCGCGCCTGCGCTGGACCGGCATCACCCCGCGGCCGCGCCAGGAGGGCTTCTACCGCGGCCTGCTGCCGGTGATGGGCGAGATCCTCAAGGCCAAGCGCAACGACTCCATCCTCCGCTTCGTGCGCAGCTCGCCCTGCTCGGCCTGCGGCGGCGCCCGCCTCCGCCCGGAGGCGCTGGCCGTGACCTGGCGGGGCCGCCGCATCGTCGACCTCGCCGCCCTGACCGCCGACCAGCTCGCGGCCTTCCTCGGGCCCCTCGCCGCGCCGCCGCGCGAGGCGGCCGTGCTCGACCCCATCCGCGCCGACCTCCTCGCCCGCTGCCGGCTGATGAGCGAGCTCGGCCTGGGCTACC
>CAYTJW010001020.1:0-2330 GCA_964438135.1 uncultured Thermoanaerobaculia bacterium | reverse complement strand
AGGCGGACCAGTACGCGCTGCTCGGGTGCATGTCCGGCGGCGCCTGCGGCCACTGCAGCCGGCGCTGCGGCCGGGGCGGCCGTCGCACGACCGGCTGCTGGGGCTGCTGCGCGCCCTGCGGACCGGCGGCAGCGGCTGTCCCCCGGTGTCGTCGGAGACCGTTGGCTGGGAGACGCTCGGCGCGTGGCGCGACCTCGGTCGGCGGGGCGAGAGCTCCGCCGCCGAGGTGCTCTGGTTGCGCTCCGAGCACGGTGCCCGGCAGGCCGACCTGCTGGCCGAGGCCGAGGCGCTGGCGGCGATGGAGACAGACGAGCTCCTGGCCCTGGCGGTGGCGGGCGACGGCCCCCCGTTCGTGGTCCGGACCTCGTTTCTCCGCGCCACGGCTGCGGCCGTCCCGGGCGCGGCCCCGGCGCTCGAGGGCCTGGCCGAGCTGGGCCGGCTGGCGCGCGCCCGAGGCCTCGGCGTCGAGCGGTTCTAGCGCCCTCGCGGGCGCGAGGCCGTGACCGCCGAGTCGGGCTCCGCGAGAGCGCGAAAACCCGCCCAGGGGAGAGGGCAGGCTGTCACAGCCGGCCCGGGTTCTGGGATAATCGCCCCCCGGGGTGGAAAGCGCCCCGTCGAAACCGATGGACACCATCCGCACCTTCTGCATCATCGCCCACATCGACCACGGCAAGTCGACCCTCGCCGACCGCCTGATCCAGGCCTGCGGCGGGGTCGACGACCGCGAGTTCCGCGACCAGATCCTCGACGACATGGAGATCGAGCGGGAGCGCGGCATCACCATCAAGAGCAACAGCGTCACCCTCGGCTACACCGCCCGCGACGGCCGCACCTACACCCTCAACCTGCTCGACACCCCCGGCCACGTCGACTTCTCGCACGAGGTGCGGCGGGCGCTGATGTCGTGCGAGGGGGCCCTGCTGCTGGTCGACGCGTCGCAGGGGGTGGAGGCGCAGACGGTCGCCAACCTCTACCTGGCCCTCGAGTACGACCTCGAGCTGGTGCCGGTGATCAACAAGGTCGACCTGCCCGCGGCCGACGTCGAGCGGGCCCGGGCCGAGATCGAGAACGACCTCGGCCTCGACGCCGCCGAGGCGGTGCTGTGCTCGGCCAAGCTCGGGCAGGGGGTCGACGACGTGCTGGAGGCCATCGTCACCCGCCTGCCGCCGCCGACGGGTGACCCCGAGGCGCCGCTCAGGGCGCTGATCTTCGACGCCCAGTACGACCCCTACCGGGGCGTGGTGCTGCTGGTCCGGGTCAAGGAGGGGACGCTGCGCCCGGGCGGCCGGATCCTGCTCATGCACGGCAGCCGCAGCTTCGAGGTGGAGGAGGTCGGCCACCTCCGCCTCAAGCGGGTGCGGGGCGACAGCCTGGCGGCGGGCGCGGTCGGCTACGTCCTGGCCAACATCCGCTCGGTGGCCGACATCGCCGTCGGCGACACCATCACCGCCGCCGACCGGCCGGCGGCGGAGCCGCTGCCGGGCTACAAGGAGGCCAAGCCGGTCGTCTTCTCCTCCATCTACCCGATGGGGACCGACGAGTACGAGGACCTGGCCAAGGCGATGGAGAAGCTCAAGCTCAACGACTGGGCGCTGAGCTTCGAGAAGGACTCCTCGGTCGCGCTCGGCTTCGGCTTCCGCTGCGGCTTCCTCGGCCTCCTCCACCTCGACGTGGTGCAGGAGCGGTTGCGGCGCGAGTACGACCTGTCGCTGATCGTGTCGGCGCCGTCGGTCCGCTACCGCCTCACCATGAGCGACGGCGCCGTGGTGGAGGTCGACAACCCCAGCCGCTACCCCGACCCGGGTTCGATCAAGCGGGTCGAGGAGCCCTACATCAAGGCCGCGGTCATGATGCCCGAGCGCTACCTCGGCCCGGTCATGGAGCTGTGCCGCGAGCGGCGCGGGGCCAACACCAGCTTCTCGTACCTGGCGCTGGGGCGGGTCGAGCTGACCTCGGAGATGCCCCTGGCCGAGGTCCTGTTCGACTTCAACGACCGGCTCAAGTCGGTCACCCAGGGGTACGGCTCCTTCGACTACGAGCTGATCGACCTCCGCGACACCGACCTGGTCAAGGTCGACATCCTGGTCAACGGCGAGGTGGTCGACGCCCTGGGGCAGCTGGTCCACCGCGACAAGGCGCGGCAGCGAGCGCTCCACTACTGCGAGCGCCTGGCCGAGGCGATCCCCCGCCAGCAGTTCAAGATCGCCATCCAGGGTGCGATCGGCGGCCAGATCATCGCCCGTTCCACCATCAACCCCTTCCGCAAGGACGTCACCGCCAAGTGCTACGGCGGCGACATCACCCGCAAGCGCAAGCTGCTGGAGAAGCAG
>CAYTJW010001019.1:0-2331 GCA_964438135.1 uncultured Thermoanaerobaculia bacterium | reverse complement strand
GGTTGTCAACCCCCTGTACCAGAGAACTTTGACCTCCGCGTGTCAGGAGGTCTGGGGTCATCACCCGGTTCCAGCCCAGCTGGGTCATGAGCAGCAGGGCCAGCGCCTCCGCACCGGGGATCTGACCCTCGACGAGCTCGACCTTCTCCGGAATTCCCCGCTCGAGGTCGCGGAGGGTGAGCGGCCTGCCCCAGGGGTTGACCCCGAAGCGGGGGCTCGGAGGATCGGCCCCCACTCCCTCGGTGGCCGGGCAGATGGCGTCGACGCGACCGTAGCTCATGTACACCAGGTACTCGACCAGGCCCTTCTGGCGGTCGGGATCGGTCGCGTGGATGCTCAGCACCCCGTGGAATGGCCACTCGACGTCCACCCCCGGTGCGGATGACCCCGCGAAGAGCCGGCCGGGATGCCGGACCAGCCGTCCCAGTCTGGTGATGGTGTAGTGGAGGAGGCAGCAGTCGAGGTCCTTGGTCTGGAACTCCAGGCCCTGGTGGGCACGGTTCGGAAGTGGGTACTCGCAGGTGACGGTGTCGAACATCCCCATGGCGTGGAGCGCTCCTCCCTGGTTCACCTCGAGCATACCAGCGGCCGCGGCAGCCCTGGTGAGCCGCAGGGTGCGGGGGTCGAAGGTCGAGCTGACGTGGTCCCCTGGACCGGACGTGAGGTCAGTGGCATCGCCACGCCGACGCCCTGGGGGACCTTGGCGCAGGGACCCAGCCGCCCCGCGCCGCTGACGAAGAGGCCAGAGGGCCGGCCCTGGCGCCGCCGTGGGGGGGCCGAGCTAGGGCCGCGGCGGGAGGTCGGCGGCCGCCACGCCCAGGCGCTCGAGGGCGGCGCGGCCGTTGTCGTTGGCCGGGTTGAGCTCCAGCGAGCGGCGGTAGAGGGCGATGGCGCGGGCGGTGTCGCCACGGGCGGCGCAGGCCTCGCCCAGGCTGTCGTGGACGTTCCAGGAGCCGGGGAAGGCCTCGGCGTTGAGCTCGAACACGGCCACCGCCGCGTCGAGCTGGCCCGCCTGGAGGTAGCGGTAGCCGAGCAGGTTGACCTCGTTCTCGTCGAGGAAGTAGTCGGTCGCCTGCGGCCCGGTGATGGCGTGGAAGCGCGCCGCGCCGGCGGCCGGGCCGCCGGCCGAGATGGCCCGCTCGAGCTCGGTTGCCACCGAGGTCTTGAGCTGCCGCCAGAGGGCGGCGACGTTGCCGCGGTGGTAGGCCGCGAGGGCGGCGTCGTCGACCCCGGCGGAGCGCAGGAAACCGAGCCGCCCCGGCACCGGCAGCCGCGCCTGGGCGGCGGCGAGGTCGACCCCCTCGGCCTCGACCGCCTTGACCTGAGCCCACAGCTCGCCGACGTAGCCGCGCATCGCCTCGAGGCGGTCGCGGCCCCAGACGGCGTGCTGGCCGAGGACCACGTGCTCGACCGGTGGGGAGGTGGCCAGCACGGCGTCGAAGCCGGCCAGCCAGCGGTCGACGTCGAGCGCCGGCAGGACGCCGAAGGTCGGCAGCTGGCCCTGGAGGTAGAAGAAGCAGCCGATCAGGGCCACCCTCTCCTCCGGGATGACGACCACGGCGTCGGAGGCGGAGTGGCCGCGGCCGAGGGCGAGGAAGCGCAGGGTGACGTCGCCGAGGTCGAGGGTCATGCGGTCGGAGAACGACAGGTCCGGCGGCCGGACCACGAAGCCCGGCTCGGACAGGCCGGCCACCACCCGGGCGAAGTGGTCGCGCTGGAGTCGCGCCGCGGCGGCGTCGGGGCTGGCCGGGTCGAGGCCGGCGAGCTGGCGGTCGAGCTCGTCGCGGCGAGCGGTCGACAGCTCGACGATGCGGGGCAGGACGGCGACCCCCGCCTCCATGCCGGCCCGGACCAGCTCCTGGCCGACCACCCGCGCCTCGGGGAAGGCGGCGTTGCCGTAGGTGTGACCCCAGTGCTCGTGGTGGTCGACCACCCAGGCAACCCGATCGCGGCCGGTCTCGCGGGCCGCGGCGGCGCGGATCGCCCGCGCCGCCGGCCCGGAGTGGCCGGGGTCGACCAGCACCAGCCCCCGGGCGGTGACGACCACGACGTGGTTGCTCTCCCACGGCGAGACCTCGGTCAGGACCAGCACCTTCGGCGTCAGCCAGGTGGCCTCGAGGGTCATCTCGGGCGCGCCGGCCGCGGCTGCGGCCGGCACCCGGAGCGCGAGCACGAGGAGCGCGGCGGCAACGAGGGCTCGACGCATGGGCACCTCCCGGTCGGTCGTCCAGGTGGTACGGGGCGGCAGGGAGTGGGTTGCGGCTCGACCTCGACCCGGACCTGGACCTGGACCTGGACCTGGACCTGGCCGTGGACGTGGACGTGGACCTG
>CAYTJW010001018.1:0-2333 GCA_964438135.1 uncultured Thermoanaerobaculia bacterium | reverse complement strand
GGCGCCCCTGCGGGCGGCGCGGCGCCTCGCCCCGCGCCAGCGGCACCCGCCAGGCGCCGCGGCCGTGGGTGAAGGCGAACAGGAGCGGGCGGCCCTGCTCGTCGGTGGTCACGGCCAGGCTCTCGGTGACGGCGTTGGCGAAGCCGGCGCTCTCGCTCGCCCAGAACAGGCCGCCGTCGGTCGACACCATGACGCCGAGGTCGGTGCCGAGGAGCAGGCGGTCCGACGCCGCCGGGTCGACCAGCAGGCAGTGGACCGGGATGTCGGGCAGGCCGGCCGGCCCCGCGCCGTCGAGCGCGGCCCAGGTGGCGCCGCCGTCGGTCGACCGCCAGCAGTGCTCGCCGCCGAAGTTGCCGTAGGTGGCGTAGGCGAGGAGCGGGTTGCGCGGGTCGACGGTCAGGCCGGTGACGAAGCCCTCGCGCGGCCGGGCGGAGAGCCACTGGGTCGCGCCGGAGGCCGACAGGGCGCGGTCGGTGCGGCAGAGGTAACCGTCCGAGGTGCCGACGAGCACCCGCTCGGGGTCGCTCGGCGCCACGGCCAGGGCGCTGACGCCGCCGGTCCCGGGCAGGGCGGCGCTGGCGGCCTGCCAGCTCGCGGCGCGGTTCGAGGTGCGCCAGACCCGGCGCCCGCCGGTCCACAGGCGACGCGGTTCGCTCGGGTCCATCACGAACGGGGTGACGAACAGCGCCCCGGGGTCGTAGATGCCGGTCGTGGCGTCCGCGAAGTTGAACCCGCCGTCGGTCGAGCGCTGGAGGTGGAGGTACTGCCACTCGGCGTAGACGTAGCGCGGGTCGGTGGGGTCGACCGCAACGTAGCCGCCGTCGCCGCCGATGACCGAGAACCAGCCGTTGGCGCCGGCCACGTCGTCGCCGACGACGGTGCCGTTGTCCTGGGTGCCGCCGAGGTAGCGACGGCCGCCGGGGAACGGCAGGCCGTGGTAGAACTGGGTCACGCCCAGGTCGTGGTTGAGGCGTTCCCAGCGCAGCCGCGGCGCGAAGGGGTCGCAGGGCGCGTCCTGGCCGCGGGCGGTGGCGGCGCGGGCGTCGGCGGTGCGGAACACGCCGCCGTCGTTCGCCACCAGCAGGGTCCGGTTGGCTGCCCCGTCGTAGCCGGGGTGGAAGACCAGCGCGTGCTGGTCGGCGTGGACGAAGGTCGGGTCGCCGGGCTCCAGCCACCAGCTGGAGGCGAGGCCCCACGACGAGCCGCCGTCGTCGGAGCGGAACAGGTCGACGCCGGCCGCCCACACCACCTCGGGGTCGACCGGGTCGACGGCGACGACGTTGGTGTACCAGCCCATGCCGAGCCAGGTGTCGGCGGTGTCCCAGCCGCACGCGACGTAGGAGGCGGCGACCGGGTTGGAGAGCAGCAGGGTCGAGAGGCGGTCGGTCGAGGTGTTGCGCAGCCGCGCCGCCCAGCTGCCCGCCGCGCCGCCCGAGTCGGAGCGGAAGACGGCGTGCAGGCCGTGGACGAAGTGGTTGCCGGGGCCGCCGACCGTGCTGGCCGCCAGGGCGTAGACCACGTCCTGGTTCGACGGCGCCAGGGCGAGCGAGGTGCGGCCCATGCCGGCCTCGGTCAACACCACCTCCCAGGCCCCGCCGCCGCCGGCGTCCTGGTTGCGGTACACCGCCGCCTGCCCCTCGAGGGTGCCGCAGGCGGCGAAGACCGCGTCGGTCGAGGTGTCGGTGCGCTGGGCCAGGTCCAGGCAGCCGCCGTGGACCTCGGGGCCGAGCGATCGCGCCCAGGTCTCCCCCGCGTCGGAGCTCCGCCACACCCCGCTCCGGGTGGCGGCGTAGAGGCGCGCCGGGTCGCGTGGGCTGACGAGGAGGTCGTTGACCCACAGGAAGTCCTCGGTCGCGGTCGCCTCGAGCCGGGCCCAGGTCGCGCCGGCGTCGGTGGTGCGGAAGACGCCCGCGCCCCGCAGCGGCAGCCCGGTGCCGCGCACCTCCTCGCGGAAGTGGCCCTCGCCGGTGCCGGCGTACAGCACGCGGTGGTCCTCGGGGCTCATCGCCAGGCTGGACACGGCGATGTTGGCCATCAGGTCGGTGAGGGGGCGCCAGGAGCCGCCGCCGTCGGTGGACTTCCACACCCCCCCCGACACGCCGCCGACGTACATCGTCGCCGGCTCGTCCGGCTCGACCACGAAGGCGCGGATGCGGCCGCCGACGTTGCCCGGCCCGAGCGGCTCCCAGGCCGCCACGGCGCTGGCGGCGGTGGCCGCGAACGCGGCCAGGACCTGTGGGTTGTGGATGATGGGGCCAAGGGTGTGGATGGCCTCGCCCGGCTCGGCCTCGTCCAGCACGGTCTCCAGCTTTTCCAGGGCCAGGCCCACGCCC
>CAYTJW010001017.1:0-2341 GCA_964438135.1 uncultured Thermoanaerobaculia bacterium | reverse complement strand
CCGGCACGCCGGCGGTGCGCGCCGCGGTCCAGGTCGGGCCGGACCCGCTCGTCCGGGAGCTCGAGGTCCCGCTCGACGCGGCCCTCGAGCTCGGCGCCGAGGTGGTCAACGGCGAGCGCCGGCTGCCGACCGACCCGCTGCGGCCGACCTTCTGCGTCAGCTGGTCGCCGAGGTCGCGGCAGTGGGAGACGGGCGAGGTGGTGGTCTACTTCCACGCGCCGGGGTCCGAGGAACCGCGGCCGCCCGGGTTCGAGCCGGTCTGGGAACGCGCCGGGTGCAGCCCGGACCTGCTCGACCTCGACCCGGTGGCGAGCTCCGACGGCGGCCTGACCTGGCGTCTCCACCCCCGCCTCAAGCCGGGGGCCGCGTTCGACGACGCGTGGCTGCTCGGGGACGGCCTCGTCACCCTCACCCTCGCCTGCGCCCGGCCCGGCTCCGGCACCGCCCCGCCGCAGCGCTTCCAGGCCCTGCTCGGCCTCTGGCTGCGGCCGCCGCTCGAGCTCGGCGTGAGCTGCGCGACCGGGGGCTCCGTGACGCGCCCATGCGTGGGGCGGGACCTCGACCTCGGCGAGGGGGAGCTGGTCGCGGACGGGGAGGACGTCCTCGAGGTGGCGGTGTTCGTCCGCCGCCTCGACCGCGACGACCCCGCGCGCGAGGTCGAGGCTCTGACCCTGGAGCGGCCCCGCCTCGAGGTCGCCGGGCCAGGGAGCCGGGACTTCGCGTTGACCGAGGTCCCGGACCCCACAACCCCCTGGCGGGCGCGCTTCGAGCTGCGCTCGGCGCGGCCCCTGCTGTGGCGGCCAGGCGCGGTCCGGGAGCTCGCGCTCGCCGCGACGGGCGAGGTCGCGGTGCGCTCCTCGATCGCGGCCGGGAAGCTCACGCCGCTGCCGCTCGAGGGCTCCGGCACCGCCCGGCCGCTGTACCTGTTCCTCCGGCTCTGGGTCGTGCCCGGCCAGGAGCGGGGGGTGTCCGAGGCGCACGCCTTCCTCTGCCTCGCCCCGCGCCGGGGCGAGAGCCTCGAGCCGCTCGCGAACGTCGAGCTCGAGCTCGGCGTCGACAGCCGCGGCAGCGGCGCCGCCCGCCTCGAGCCGGCGGCGCCGGCCGCGATCACGGACGATGCCGGGCGGGCGCGCTGGAAGCTCCAGTACTCGAGTTTGACCTGGGACGACGTGCGGGCGGGGCGGGTGGTGTTCGCGGTCCGCTGCCGCGTCGCCGGCGCCGACGAGGCCGCCCAGTTCCTCCTCGACGTCGGCGCCAACAGCGCCCGCTTCGGGGCCGCGCTGGAGCGGGACGCGGCGCGCCTCGACCTCTCGAACCCCGAGTTCGCGCAGGGCACGAGCCGGCTCCGCTTCCTCACCCTCCACCCC
Organism: uncultured Thermoanaerobaculia bacterium; assembly: GCA_964438135.1. Lineage (GTDB taxonomy): Bacteria > Acidobacteriota > Thermoanaerobaculia > Thermoanaerobaculales > Sulfomarinibacteraceae > CAYTJW01. The sequence continues at coordinate 974 of CAYTJW010001017.1, read as the reverse complement.
AGGCAGCGCGGCCCGCTCTACAACCTGCGCGCGATGACCACCGAGTGGAAGCTCGGCCGCGAGCTTGAGGCCGACCACCCGTACCTGCGCTACACCTGCGGCCACGTCTCGAAACGGCTGCGCGACTGGGCCTTCGAGCGGCGTCTCGGCTCCCGGGAGCCGGACACGGCGCTGGAGATGAACGGCCTCGAGCTGGCGCGCGGGGCGCTGGTGGTCGGGCCGTCGGGGCCGCGGGTGGAGCCCGAGGGCACCCCCCACTTCCACGTCTTCCTGGTCTTCCACCTGAGCGGCCAGGACGTCCTCGCGGACTCCCAGGCCATCGACCCGTGGTGGGCGCAGCAGCTCGACGACGCGGTGGTGGTGGGCTGGGGCGAGCAGACGGCACGGGCGGTCGCCGCGGTCATGCTGCTCGTGTCCGAGCTGGCCGCGGTCGGGCTGTTCCTGAAGGCCGCGCTGATGGAGCTGGGCCTGCGGGCGGTGGCCTCCGACCCCTTCCTGGCCCGCGAGCTCGGCACGTTGTTCCGGCGCTGGGTCCTCGGCGCCAGCGGCGCGTCGGTGGGCGGCGTGGCCGGCCGCCTCGGCGAGTACGCCATCGCCGCCCAGATCGTCACCTCGCTCGCCTTCCACTCCGCCCTGGTCGCCGACCGCTGCTCGGACGACCCGCACCTGAGCCTGTACGACCCGGGCACGACCCACGACCCGGTCGCGGCGCTGATCGAGCGCCTCGGCCAGGGCGAGCTGCCGCCGGTCGAGCCCCTGGTCGGGTGGGGGTCCTGATGGTCGACCTCGGTCGGGTGGCGAGCGCGAACGCGGCCGGCCCCGACGTCGCCGTCGGCGCAGTCCCGGCCGAGCACGAGGCGGCGCTGGCCGCTCTCCGCGACGCGCTCGAGCGGGCCTACCGCACCGGCTCGGTCGAGCCGGAGGCGGTGCGCGCCGGCCTCGCCGCGGCGGCCGAGGTGGCCGAGAGCCTGGCC
>CAYTJW010001016.1:0-2341 GCA_964438135.1 uncultured Thermoanaerobaculia bacterium | reverse complement strand
CCGGAGCCGGACCTGGACGCCGCCGGGATGGTCGTCACCGCCGCCGGGCGCCACCTCGACCGCGGCTCCGGCGAGCCTGCCGCGGGTCGTTTCCTCGAGCCGGCGTGGGTGTTCGGCGGCACCGCGGCGGCGACCCTGTACCGGCGGGAGGCCCTCGACGACGTGACCTACCCCGACGGCCAGGTGCTCGCCGAGAGCTTCTTCGCCTACCGGGAGGACGCGGAGCTGGCGTGGCGGCTGCAGTGGCGGGGCTGGCGCTGTCGCTACGTCCCGGCCGCGGTCGCGGTCCACCGGCGCGGCCTGCGCCCCGAGCGGGGGCGGGCGCAGACCGCGGCCGTCAACCGCCACTCGGTGCGCAACCGCTTCCTGCTCCGCGCCCACTGCGCCGACCTCGGCTGGCACCTGGCCTGCTTCCCGCACTGGCTGCTGCGGGACCTGCTCGTGATCGGCGCGTGCCTGACGGTGGAGCGGTCGTCGCTGCCCGGGCTGGTCGAGGCCTGGCGCCTGCGGCGGGAGGCCCGTGCGAGACGCCGATGGGTGCTGGAGCGGGCCACGGCGTCCTCGGGCGAGGTGCGCCGGTGGTTCTCCCGCCGCGGGCGGGTGCAGCCGGTCGGCGAGAGCCCCCGGGTGTAGAATCGCCGCCTGGTGCGGAGAGAGCCCGTGCAACCGTGGTCACCCGGATCGTGGCACGACCGGCCGGCGGGACAGCAGCCCGAGTACCCGGACCCGGCCCGGGTCGGGGAGGTGGCGGCGACCCTCGCCGCGCTGCCGCCGCTGGTGACCTCCTGGGAGGTCGAGAAGCTCCGCCGGCAGCTGGCCGACGCCGCCGCCGGCCGGCGTTTCCTGCTCCAGGGGGGCGCCTGCGCCGAGTCCTTCGCCGACTGCCGAGCCGACGTCATCACCAGCAAGCTCAAGATCCTGTTGCAGATGAGCCTGGTCCTGACCTTCGGCCTGAAGCGCCAGGTGATCCGGGTCGGCCGCTTCGCCGGCCAGTACGCCAAGCCGCGCTCCGAGGACCGGGAGACCCGGGACGGGGTCACCCTCCCCGCCTACCGGGGCGACCTCATCAACCGCCCCGGCTTCGGGGCCGCCGAGCGGACCCCCGACCCGGAGCTGCTGCTGCGCGGCTACGAGCGGGCGGCCCTGACCCTGAACTTCGTCCGCGCCCTGGTCGAGGGCGGCTTCGCCGACCTCCACCACCCCGAGTACTGGGACCTGGACTTCGTCAGCCTCTCGCCGCGGGCGGCCGAGTACCAGCGGATGGTGGAGTCCATCAGCGACTCGCTGCGCTTCATGGAGACCCTGGCCGGCATCCAGGCCGGCGAGACCAGCCGGGTGGACTTCTTCACCAGCCACGAGGGGCTGCACCTGGTGTACGAGCAGGCGCAGACCCGGCAGGTGCCGCACCGCGAGGGCTGGTACAACCTCTCCACCCACTTCCCCTGGATCGGCATGCGCACGGCCGAGCCGGGCGGCGCGCACGTGGAGTTCTTCCGGGGCCTGCGCAACCCGATCGCGGTCAAGATCGGGCCGAGCATGACCCGGCCGTGGTTGCGGCAGCTGCTCGACGTCCTCGACCCCGACCGGGAGCCGGGGCGGTTGACGCTGATCCACCGCTTCGGCTGCCAGCGGGTGGCCGACTGCCTGCCGCCGCTGGTGGAGGAGGTCCGCGCCGCCGACAGGTCCGTGGTGTGGTGCTGCGACCCGATGCACGGCAACACCGAGGTCACCTCGAGCGGCCTCAAGACGCGCCGCTTCGACAAGATCCTGTCCGAGCTGGAGCAGTCGTTCGAGATCCACGCCGCGCTCGGCAGCTACCAGGGCGGGGTCCACTTCGAGGTCTCTGGCGACAACGTCACCGAGTGCGTCGGCGGCGCCCGCGGCCTGGCCGAGGAGGAGCTGCCGCGCGCCTACCGCTCGCAGGTCGACCCGCGCCTGAACTACGAGCAGGCGCTGGAGATGACCATGCTCATCGCCCGCAAGATGCAGCACATGAACGGCCGCGGCTAGCGGAACCAGCCCGGCTCGGCGCCTTCGGCGCGCGCGTCGCGCACCACCCGGTCGAGCTCGAGCCGCTCCTGCCGCAGTCGCTCGGCGAGGACCTGCCGGCGCTGCCGGGCCCGTTCCAGTCGCAACCTCGCCGGCGGCTCGCGGCGGGGGTCGCCGGTCGTGGCCAGGTAGCTGTCCTCGAGCGCGTCGAGCTCGAGGTCGGCGGCGCCGAGCTGGGCCTCGGCGGCGGCGACCCGGCGCTGCTGGGCCCGATGGCGCTGGCGCCACTGGCGGCGCAGCGTGGTCTCGTCGGCCGGCCGGCGCGACCGGGCGGAGACGGTCGGCCCGGCGC
>CAYTJW010001015.1:0-2342 GCA_964438135.1 uncultured Thermoanaerobaculia bacterium | reverse complement strand
GCCAGCGCGCCGCCACCGCCAGCGCCATGTCCGGGTCCTGAAAGGCCAGCAGCCGCCGCATCTCCTCGGCGTCGTCGACCAGGTCCGGCGCCAGCGCCCGCGCCACCGCCAGGAACGGCTCCTCCCCCGGCTGGCACACCACCGCCCGCCACCCCTCGGGCGCCCTCGCCACCACCCCGGCCCGCACCAACGAGCTCTTGCCCGCCCCCGACGGGCCGACCACCGCCAGCAGCCGGCGGCCGGCGATCTTGCGCCACAGCGCCGCGATCTCCGCCTCGCGGCCGAAGAAGTCCTGGGCGTCCGCCTCGGAGAACGGCTCGAGGCCCGGGTAGGGCGGGCGCTCGCCGACCTCCTCCGGCAGCGGCGCCGCCAGGGCGCCCGGCCCGGGCGCGGCAGCGGGGCCGAAGCTGACCGCCGCAATCAGCCGGTAGCCGCGCTTGGGGATGGTCTCGATGCAGCGCGGGTTCCTGGCGTCGTCCTCGAGCGCCTCGCGCAGCTCGGAGATGCGCCCGGCGACCGTGTTGTAGGAGACGAACTCGGTCTGCCAGACCCCATCCTGGAGCTCCGAGCGGCTCACCACCTCACCCGCCCGGGAGGCGAGGTGGACCAGGACGTCCATCGCCTTGGCCTCGAGCTGGACGACGCTGCCCCCCCTCGAGATCCGGTTCAGGCCCGGCTCCACCAGCCAGTCGCCGACGAAGAAGGGCGCTCCGAGCTCGGGGACCCTGTCGGTTGTGCCGGGCATCTCGGGACGATCACACCGCGGGGTGACGGCCGGAGCGCACCGGCCTGGCCGGCCCCGCTCGGCGCGACGGCCCGGGAAACGGACGATCTCTGCCACCGGCGAATCCCCCGTCGGCTCGATCCCGGGCGGGACCCGGAAACGGGGCCCGGGCGCTCCCGGGCCCCGGGTGAGGCCGCTGTCAGGGTGCTGGGGCTCCGTCTCCCCTCACTCGCACAGGGCGAAGGCGTCGGTGTCCAGGATCGGCGCGAACGGCACGCCGGCAGCGCTGTTGTAGGTCGTGCTGTCGCCGGTCTCGGTGTCGGTCACGGTCAAGCCCACGCCCACGTCGGTCAGGCCGGCGGCGAAGACCCAGGTGCGCTGGTTGATGGAGCAACCGTCCAGCACCTTGACCAGCAGCTCGATGTTGGCCGGGTCGAAGAAGGTGAAGGCGCCGGAGTCGTCGGTGAGGGGGAAGGGGTCGCCGTCGCCGACGCGGCCATCCGCGGTCCACCACAGGCTCTCGACCAGGAAGCGGCCGCCCTGGAGCAGCAGCGGCGGATCCGGGAAGGGCAGCGGGGCGGCGGCGCGGCCGATCGCGATCGACTCCAGGTCGCCGACCCAGCCCGTGTACCACAGCTGCGCCTCGTCCCCGACCAGGACCACCTGAGCGACGTCGACTCCCCCGCTGTCCCAGGCGCCGGCCCCGCCGGGCTGGAAGACCGCCTCGCGCGCGGGCTGCCGGGCCCAGTGGATGCCGTCCGCCGACACCGCGTGGCCGATCCGGACGACGTTCCCGAAGCCGGTGTACCACATCCGGTACACGCTGCCGTCGAACGCGACGAAGGGGTTGTCCACGGTGGTCCCGTCCCACCCGGTGCCGGTCCGCAGCACCGGCTCCGGGTGCTTGGTCCAGGTGATGCCGTCCGGCGAGGTGGCGTGGCCGACGTCGACGTCGGGCCACTGGGTGCGGACGCCCGCGTACCACAGGTGGTAGGTCGTCCCGTCGAAGAGGACGGCCCCGGACACGACGCCGCCCTGGTCCCACTCCCCCGGCGCACCCGGTGCCAGCACCGGGTTCCCCTCGTCCTTGGTCCACGTGGTCTGGCCGTGCGCCCCGCCCGTCGCCAGCAGGGCGGCGACGGCGAGGACGAGCGGCCAGGGTGACCAGCTCGCCAACCTCGAACGCTCCATGCTCTCCCCCTTTCCTGCCCCGAGATCGGGCAGCAGACGCTGCCAACGTGGGTCCTGCCGAGCCGGGAGTCGTGAGGGAAAGCACCGGAAAAGTTCCGGCCGCCATGGACGACAGGCGAAGGCGGGCGGCGCACGGCCCCGGTCATGCCGCCGGAGGCGGCGCTCGCCCGACGCTCAGGCCCGAGCGAGGAGGTCCTCGACCCACCCCACCAGGTCGCGCCTCACCCCGGCGCCGCCGCCAGGAACGCGCAGAGCGCCGGCGCCACCCGCTCCGGGTGGGTCAGGTGGCAATGGTGGCCGCCCTCGACCTCGAGCCGCTCGAGGCGCGGCACGACCGCCAGGCGGGCGTCGACCACGGCGTCGTCGAAGGCCCAGCCGGGGCGGGCGCGAACCGCCAGCACAGGGCACGGGATCGCGGCCAGGAAGG
>CAYTJW010001014.1:0-2342 GCA_964438135.1 uncultured Thermoanaerobaculia bacterium | reverse complement strand
GAGCGCGCCACCCTGGTGGCCGCGGCCCGCGCCGACCTCGCCGCGGTGCGGGCGATCACGTCCCGCCCGGGCCCGGAGGCCGAGGAGGTGGAGAGGTCGCTCGCCCGGCTGGAGGGGGGCGGCGGGGACGGGGCGGGATCGGCAGGGGGTGGGGCGTGAGCTGGCCGGCCCGCGAGCCATGAGGAGCGGGCGGGGTACACTGGCAAAGGGCTCGGGCAGGGCTCGGGCACGGGGTGGGCGATGCACGCTCTCACGTCGGTCCTCGGGAGGTCGCGCGCGGCGGTGCTGGTGGCGGCGACGCTCGTTGCCGCGACCGTCTCGGCGGAAGGCCCGCCCGCCTGGGTGCTGGTGTCCGCGACACCGGCCAGCGCTCTCGAGTCGGGGACCTCCACGGTCCCCTACACGAGCCACGGGGGGGCCCTCGGCCCCTTCACCAGGGCGCTCGCGACCACCTTCGTCTCCGGCCGTTTCTCGTACGACCTGTCGTTCGAGTTCGTCCGCTCGCCGGAGTGGCGGCCGCGCGACAGCCTGAGCGCCATGCAGACGCCGTCGCGGGTCGTGGGGCGTGGGGGGGCGGACTTCACCTGGACCGTCCCGCCGCCGACGGTGCCCGCGGGGGGGAGCTTCGAGCTCGCGGTGACGATGACGGAGCGACCCCAGCAGCTGACGGTCGAGCCTGCCAACGCCTCCACCTCGTGGCTGCCGATGGCGATCCCCAGGGAGCCGTCGCGGGTCGCGACCGTGAACGCCAGGACCACGGCCGAAATGCTCGGCCTGACCGTGGCGCAGCCCGGCACGCAGAGCCTCACGTTGCGGCCGCCGGCGCAGACGACGCAGGCGTGGGAGATCACGGTCAGCGTCTCCGCCTTCGGCACCGCCTCGATCGTGTACCGCTACGAGTGGGGCGCGGCGGCGGCCCCGCCCGGGAAGCTGCCCTGCGAGCTGGCCCGACTGGCGTTCGGCCTGCCGCCGACGCCGACCGGCATGCGCTTCGACGGGGCCGACCTGCGGCGGCAGTTCGACGAGGCGATCGGCCGCTACGAGCAGGAGTCCAGGGAACGGGCCTTCGTCGGCGACACCGGGCGGGGCACCCTGGGGGCGATCGCGTGGCTCGCCAACCAGGGCGGGCTGACCGACGACGTCAACAAGAGCTTCGTGCTCACGACCGACGCCGACCGCCGCGCGATCGAGCAGGGCCACTACCGCGACGACGCCGTGCCCTGGGGCACCGAGCGCCGCCTGTACCTCGAGATCGCCGCCGAGGCGCGGCGCGTCAAGCGCACGCTGACGCCCGGCGAGGTCTTCTACCTCGCCCTCAAGCAGCGCGACGGCGACGCCAAGGAAGCGTGTCTGCTCGCCCACAACACCCTGCGCACGCTCGCCCGGGTGTCGGTCAACCCGATCACCGGCAAGAGCGACCTCGACTACACGATGCTGCAGCACGACGAGGGGTTCTTCGCCGCCTACCTGCAGCCCCTGGTCGAGCAGCCCCCGCTCGGCGCGGGTCAGAACACGGGCGCGTGGTACCACCTGTTCGGGGTCGCCTACTTCGAGATGCAGGCGCGGGGCCAGCAGGCGAGCACGAACGAGCTGTCCGCGGCCTTCGGCGGCGCCGCCCTCGACGAGCTCAACCTCGCCCTCAACGAGCTCGTGCTGGTCGCGGACGACGCGACCCGCTCGGAGGCCGACCGGCGCAGCGCGATGTCGCGCCTCGCCAACGAGGTCGAGCAGGCGGCGCGCAAGCGCATCTTCGGCTCCCCGGACGACCCGTTGAAGTACTGCTACAACATCTGGGGCGCGGAGGTCGGCTCCTGGCTGTACGAGGAGCGCCTCGAGGTGGCCTCGCCCCCGGCGGTCGTCGCGCCGTCGCCGATCCCCCGCTCGCCGTGGGGCACGGGGATGATCGCGAGCATGATCCGCAGGACCCGGGAGCTCGGCCAGCAGGGCGCCGCCCGCATCCGCTCGACGGCCTGGAAGATCCGCATGCTCCTCTCCGGCTCGCCGGTCGACGTCACCTGGAGCGGCGGCGGCCACACCATGCGCCTCGACCAGCGCACCCAGAACCTGTACGGGTCGTACCCGGTCCACCTGCTGCCGTTCTGGGAGCCGGCCAGCGGGAGCTGGGGGGCGCTGTGGGTCGACGTCGGCGACGACCCGGTCGAGGTCTCGTTCGAGGCGGTCGCCGACGGGGTCCACCACCTGGTGGTGACCGACGGGTCGGGCGGGGAGGCGCGGGTCTACACCGTCGCGGTGCGCAAGGGCGACCGCTACGCGCTCACCGCCGGCCCCTCCGGCGCGACCGAGCTCCAGCGGGCGGGCGGCGCGGTGGTCCCGCAGCTGGC
>CAYTJW010001013.1:0-2342 GCA_964438135.1 uncultured Thermoanaerobaculia bacterium | reverse complement strand
GCTGGCGGAGGCCACGACTGGCGAGGCGTCTAACGCTGGCGTTCAGCGGCCCGGCTGCCGCGCGCTACGGGGAGCCGTGGCGTTGCAAGCTGAACACACACAGGGAGAACCAGGTAGCAGCCGGGTCCGCTGCAACGCCTTGTTAGGCGGGCGCTGGGTTGTGAAGGGCCGGTCTTGATAGCGCTTCATGCAGGTGCGAACAGCAGTGGCTGGAGAGCTCGGAAACGCTCTTCGAAGCCGGGCTCCCACGGGAATCGGCCCTGTGGGTCAGGCCAGACGAGCTGGAGGCACGGGAAGGGACGAGGCAGGGACGAGTAGAACCACATCGCGTAGCCAAGGTAGTCGGGGTAGAAATCCAGGTCCACCTCGCGAAACGTCACAGGTAAGTCCACGGCGAGTTCCAAAGAGGTATCACCATCGCGGAACAGGTGGTCCTTTCGCGCTCTGCTGGCGATGTCGTTGATGATCGCTGCCGCTTGGTGGTCGCGGAGTCCGGTGACGATGATCTCTGGGTGCAGGCAGTTGAGGTAGAGGCCGATGGAGAAACAGAACCCTGGGCCGTGATCATCAGGGAACACGCCGACGATATGGCAACCGTACTTGCGCACGTCGTCGAGGAGCTTGCGATCGTGGTCGTCTTCCGGATCGCGCCAACGGAATCCTGGCAGCAACATCGAGGTAAGAACCCGCGCCGGGTAGGTCGGGGGCCTTGCGGCCCCCTTCCCCCCTCAGAACCGTACGTGACAGTTTCCCGTCATACGGCTCAAGCACTTACGAAGGTCGCTGGGGCGACCCGGTGGCTGGGGGTTGTATGCGGTTTCGGTCAGGCCGCATACTGGTGCAGGAAGTGGGTGTCGCAGGCGACACGCCTCCGGTGCCGTTGCTTGCGGGCGGCGAAGTAGAGATCGAACCCTGGGTCGAAGGCGTGGGCGTTCCCTCGCACCTTGACATGGCGGTGGAGGGGGATGCTGCTCAGCCGAACGAGGTCCAGCGTTCGTCTGGTGCCGTCCGCAAGACGGTAGGAGGTACTGAAGATCCAGCGCTGGCCGTCGTGGCGGTAGTACCGCTTCCGTTGCCAGCGTTGGCTTTGGTGGTTGTGTCGTCTGCGAATCCAGCGCCTGAGGGCTTCGCTGACGTGCCAGTCGACCCAACCGAAGGTCGCCGAGGCGACGACGTTTCGGTAGTAGTTGCCCCACCCGCGGAGCAAGGCGTTCAACCGGGTCAAGAGACCTACGGTTGGTGCCCCCACCTGGGACTTGATGAGCTTCCTGACCTTCTGCATGAACGCCAGCACGTTCTTCTTGGCCGGCCGCATCAGCAGCTTGCCGTGGTACTTGCGGACGTTGCAGCCGAGGAAGTCGAATCCCTGGTCGATGTGGACGATGCTTGTCTTCTCGGGTGAAAGGGCCAGCCCTCGTTCCTCGAGGAATGCCTCGAGGGCGGGCTGGCTCTGCTCCTCGAGCAGCCCCCGCGTTGCCGCGGTGGTGACGAAGTCGTCGGCGTATCGCACCAGGTTGACCTTGGCCCCCTTGGGCGGCGCGGCCTGGCGGACTGCCGCCTCCATGCCGTCCAGGGTCATGTTGGCCAAGATCGGCGAGATTATCCCGCCTTGTGGAGTCCCGGTGTCGGTGTGGTGGAACACCTGGCGGTCGACGTAGCCGGCCTTGAGCCAGGCGCGGAGAATCGTGGTGTCCATGGGGATGTTGTCGAGCAGCCAGCGGTGGCTGATCCGATCGAAGCATGCCGTGATGTCGGCATCCAGCACCCACTGTGGGGAGTACGACTTGGCCAGGGTGATGAAGACCTGGCCGAGGGCATCCGCGGTGGAGCGCCGCCGCCGAAACCCGTAGGAGTTGCAGTCCGCGACGGCCTCTGCCACCGGCTCGAGCGCGAGCGCATACAGGGCTTGCATGGCTCGGTCGTGCATGGTGGGGATGCCGAGGGGACGCAGCTTGCCGTTCGACTTCGGGATGTAGACCCGCCGCAACGGCTGCGGTCTGTACCCGTGTCGGCGCAGGCTCATGGCAGCTTCGATCTTCCTCTTCGAGCACCTCCAGGTGACGCCGTCGATTCCCGGCGTCCGTGCACCCTTGTTGGTCGTGACCCTTCGCGTTGCCCACACACGGGCGAACCACGAGTGGGTCAGCAGCCACTGCAGAGCCCGGACCTTCCCGTACCTTCTTTCCCCAGCAGCCTTCGCGATACGCACCTGGAGCCGTCGTACCCGATCGTGGACCAGACGCCAGTCGATGGCGTCCCAGCTCAGGTCTCGGGCCGGAGGCGCACCAGCGGCTCCTGCCGCCGTCATCTGCCTTCCTCCGTGGTGTCGGTTCTCCAGACTC
>CAYTJW010001012.1:0-2343 GCA_964438135.1 uncultured Thermoanaerobaculia bacterium | reverse complement strand
AGCCGGCAGAGGGCGCCCGCGCGCCCGGGCCGCCGTCGGGGCGGCCAGCGGCCCGTAGCGGGCCGGGTCGGGCCCCATGCTGGTCGGGACACGGGGAGGGCGCAGCCCGCCATCAGGCCAGGAGGCGGGCGCCGGCCTCGCCCGGGAAAGGGAGCACCATGGCGGACACCCCCGAACGCGAACCCGACGACGAAGCAGCCCCGGCCCCCGGCTTCTACCTGCAGGGGAGGCAGCTCCGCTCGACCCTGCGGCGGCCGACCCTCGAGCTGGCGAGCGGCCGGGTCGTGGTCCTCGACCGGATCGTCCAGTACCGCACCTACGACGGCCTGCTGCTGGGCCTGCCCCACGCCGCCCTCAACCGGCGGCGGGTCGACGACGCCCGGCAGGAGGCGGAGCGCCTCCTCGACCGCGGGCCGGTGCTGGTGCTGACCCCGGTCGAGCGGCCGATCGCGGTCCCGGCCCCGGCCGACGAGGCCCAACGCCGCCTCCTCGCGGCGCGGCCGCCGTGCGACATCCCCCACGTCACCTGCATCACGGTCTGGGACAGCAACGAGCCGGTCCGGGGCGGCAGCGGCTCCGGCTCGTGGCTCAAGGTGGTCCACTTCCAGGACCAGCTGGCGCCGCCGTTCGACCCCGCCACGCTGGCGCGCCTGCGCGCCGTCGACTGGGACGCGCTCGCCGCGGACTACGAGGCGTGAGGCGCAACCGGGCGGGCGGGCCGGCCGCGCCCCGCCCCGCCCCGACGAAAGGAGCACGACCGTGGGCAACATCCTGCGCGACCTCGACGACGCCGACGCCCCCTCCGCCGGCTACCACTTCAACCAGCGGGGCGGCCTGGTCACCGGCCTGCTCCGGCCGGAGCTCGAGCTCCAGGGCGGCCGCGTCATCCGCCTCGACCAGCTGTACCAGATGCGCACGTACGGCACCGTGATCGAGGGCTGGCCCACCCCGAGCCAGAACCAAGCCATGGTCGACCACGCTAGGAAGCGGGCCGAGCGCGTCTTGCACAACATGGCGCCGGTGCTGGTGCTGGAGCCGGACGACCGGCCCATCCCGGTCCCGCCTTCGGTGGTCCTGAAGTGCGGGGAGTACCTCCAGGCGCGGCCCCTGCTGGACATCCCGCACGTGGCCTGCATCTCGCTCTGGGACTGCGACGAGGGGCTCTCCGGCACCGACCCTGAACGCTCCTGGATGAAGTCCTGGCTGACGGTGGTCCACTTCCAGGACCAGTACGCCCTGCCCTTCGACCCCCTCGCCATCCTGCGCATCTGCTCGATCGACTGGGACGCCGTCGCCGAGAACTACGAGATCTGACCCGCGGCCGCGCGACGCGGCGACGCGGACCGAGGAGAGGAGACCGACCATGACGACCCCCGACGAGTGGTTCGACTGGGTCCGCGCGCACTCAGCGCCGCGACCGGGCGAGGAGCCGCGGCGCATGGGCCTGATGCTGCTCGACCCGGTGCCGCCGCCCGGCGGCGTGCCGCGGTGGGTCCTCGAGGGGCTGACCGACGGCGACCCGATCCGGGTCCGGCGCGAGGAGCGACCCGACTCGCCCCGCCCCGACTTCCTCCTCTGGACCGCCTCCGGCCACTTCGTCGGCCGGGTCCCCGACGACGCTCGGGGCTTCCTCGAGGCGCTCCGGCTGGAGGGCTTCCAGCTCGAGGTCGTGGTCTTCGCGGCGGTGCCGTTCTTCCCGCCCGAGACCGCCCTGCAGCTCGAGGCCAGGGCGCTCTACTGGCCCGGCGACGACCCGGTGCCGCCTCGCCCCGGCGGCGACCCCGAGGGCACGACCCACTACCGGGCGTGCGACCTCGACGGCTGACCGCGCCCGGCGCGGCGTCGGTCCCCGGCCTCGGAGTGATCGCCGCCCCTCCCTCGCTGCCGACGCGGGCCGGGCCCGTGGCCGTGACGACGCGAGTCACGCGGATCATTTTCAGCATGTGGAGGTGGATGTGGAGCTCTCGCGCCGGACCACCATCCTCTTCCCGCCCGCCCTGCACGACCGGCTGTGTCGGCTCGCCGCGCAGCGCGGCGTGAGCATGGGCGACCTCGTTCGCCGGGCCTGCGAGCAGCAGTACGGCCAGGCCACCCCGGAGGAGCGCCTGGCCGCGGTGCGCGCCCTGGCCGCGCTGTCGCTCCCCGTCGACGACCCCGGTCGGATGGGCGCCGAGTCCGTCCCCTCGCCCGACGAGCTGCGGCCATGATCCTCGTCGACGCCACCATCCTGATGTACGCGGCCGGCACGCCCCACCCCCACACGCAGCCGAGCCTCCGCTTCCTGGAGCGGGTTGGACGAAGCCGCTGCGCGGCGGAGGGGCGGCTTGGGCTGCGCCGAGAGGC
>CAYTJW010001011.1:0-2355 GCA_964438135.1 uncultured Thermoanaerobaculia bacterium | reverse complement strand
GGATAAGCGCAGAAACGCGTAGGCTGACTTTCCAGGGCCTCTGGACTGATCCGGTAACGGGACTCAGCTACGCCAGGGCCAGGTGGTACGACGCACGGAATGCGTCGTGGCTCAGCGAGGACCCAGTCGGCGCGATCGACTCGCCGAACTTGTACGCCTTCGTCGGGTGGGGGCCGCATGTCGGGACGGATCCGCTCGGCCTACTGGAGCGTTCGCAGTACCAGCAACTCATTGAAGTGGCATATGAGGAGTGGCAACGGTCGGCGAGCACAGGCACTCCAAACCTGACGGCGCGCGGAAGGACCGGGGAGTTGATTCTGGAACAGCTGCTCGATGAGGGCGGGATGACCATTCTGAAGGGCCCAGCCCATAACCCGGGCCAAGTTCACAACTCCGATGTTGTTGCCTTTGATGAGGCTTCTGGCAAGCTCTACTTCTTCGACAACAAGATTCAGTCTAGTGGAACCGTTAGGTCTCGAACGGTCGCGAATCTGGCTACGGCGAGGGGTAGGCAACGTGCTATCGGTGAGGCTACCGAGAACCTTGAGGCAGCACTGAGGTCCGGTTCATTGGATGAGGACCTCGGCACGCGGATTCGCCAGGCTCTTCTCGATGCGGCTGATGATCCTTCAAGTGCCGAGTGGCTAGTGTCTTTCCAGAGCCATGGGAAGATCAAGAACCTCGCGCGCAGGGTCAGCGCGAACCTCGTGGGCGCCGGTGTTCGTGTCGCTGACATCAGTCCCGAGGGGGCGGTGAGCGTGCGTAGCGCGGCGGCTTCGACGACGCGGCTTGGCCGGGGTACAAGGCGCCTGGCAAGCAAAGTCGTAGGTGCTTTGGCAGTAGTGGGCTTGGCGGCTGATGCTGCCGACGCGAGCGTACGGCTAGCCCAACAGGCAGAAGAGAACGCAACCTACGACTACCTCATGGTGACGATGGGTAGGGAGCCTACCCTTAGTGGACGTTCGGTAAGTCGAGAGGCTGCGGTGCTTGCGGGCGAGATCGGGCTTGGGGAGTTTGGCAGCTGGGCCCTTGGTCTTGGTGGCGTTGGCCTCGGTACACTGGTTGCCCCAGGCCCCGGAACAGCGGTAGGCGGCGTCGGCGGGAGCATCGCGGGTGGTCTTGCGGGCAGTTGGGCCGGCGGGGGACTGGCTGGCGGGACTTGGGATCTGCTGAATCCAGTCCCCTGATGTGCTGGCGGGTGTTTGCTCGTCTGAAGGAGTTTGCTTGAGGATGCTCCCCGATGCCGGGAAACTCCGGTTGCACGCTCAAGAGCGGCTTGGCCAGTGGAATTCTGGCCGGGACTACAGGCAGGTCGTGGCCCGTTCCCTCGCCAGACTATCCGAAAGCGCTGAGAGCCGGAGCACGAAGCGAGTTCGGCAGCACCTCTTCATGCTGTGCGAGGATGCTCTTTGGGCAGCTCTCCTGCAGAAGTCCGTGGAGGACATCCTCGCAGGGCTTCTTGACCTTGATCTCGTCGGTCTCGTGGCGCAGGACATGTCGTCGCTTCTTTCGAAGAACGAGTTGTCCCCGGTTACGAGCGCCGAGGCGGTCTTCGATCAGTTGCTATGGCTCTCCACCTTCCAGGGTCCCGAGCGCTGGCTCGTTGGACAGGTTGTTGATCTGGTCAGATTCGAAGCGCAAGGATGCTCTTCCGAGTATCAGGCCATAGCCGACCGGGCCCTACCGCACTTCTCGGAAGATGAACTCCTGCGTGACATCGTGGGTGACCAGCGCCTCACGGTTCTTGTCCGGTGCGCTTTTCGGGAGCAATGGAACGGCCTCTTGCAGGTTGCGGCGAGCTACCCCGAGTGGTCATTCGATCCTAGGGCGCAGTGCGATTGGGTAACGGGCCGGCAGGCGCTTACTAGTCTCGCGCGGTGGAAGCTGACAGGGCGCCAAGAGGATCGCCGGGATGTCGTTTTCTGGCTCGCCCTATGCGAGGTGCGCTGGGCCTTGGCGAAGCTCCGGATCATCGACGCGTTGGGGCTGCCCATCGCGCAGTTCTTCTTGCTCCAGTGGACTACTCATCGCGCTCTGGGGACTGGCCGCGTCGATAGCGGGGGTTTCTCTCTGAATCTCGAGCGGGCGTTCGACACACTCGATGAGTTGATGTAGGGGTGTCGGGTAGGCCCGGGCGGTTACCCGCTGTTGCGTTCCGCGCCCGATGGCTGTGCTCCGCAATAACTCCGCCGACGCCGGAGAAGGGTGCTGGAGGGGTGGGGTGGGGGCGGATCGCGACCAGGGGGAGGGCTCCGAGAGCGCAGATTGGGATGGCGAGGGTGGGCGACGAGGGTGACGGAGGGGTGTGCTCCGCAATAACTCCGCCGACGCCGGAGAAGGGTGCTGGAGGGGTGG
>CAYTJW010001010.1:0-2366 GCA_964438135.1 uncultured Thermoanaerobaculia bacterium | reverse complement strand
CCTCGACGCTCAGGTGCTGTGGAGCGAGGACCTCAACCCGGGTCAGCGCTACGAGAGCGTCGAGGTTCGCAACCCGTTCCTCCCCACCCCCGACACCGTCTGACCGCGGCTCTCACCCCTGCGCCGCTCACGGCTGCCACTCCGGGACCGTCGCCCAGCCGGGGACGGGGCCGGGGACGAGGCGGTAGCCGCCGGGCGCGGCCGGGTCCGAGACCGCGCGCAGGTTGGTCTGGGCGCCGAGCTTCGCGAGCAGCTCCTCGAGCGGCAGGGTGTGCGCCGGCGGCCGCGAGAGGTCCGGCACGGGCCACAGGCGGATGGTGCCGTCCCACCCGCCGGCGGCGACCCAGTCGCCCCGGGGCGAGATCGCCATCCCATCGACCTCCCCGGCAAGGCCGAGGAGGAGGTGCGGCTCCTCCCCGGTGGCCGGGCCGACCCGCACCACGCCTTCGCCCGAGCCCGTGGCGACGACGGTGCCGCTCGCGTCGAGCGCGATGGCGGTGACGCGGTCGCCGTGGCTGGCCAGGCGGCGCGCGGCGCCGGTGGCCGGGTCGAGGAGGTGGGCGGCGCCGGAACCGGAACCATCCTGGGCGCCGAGCACGAACGCCAGCAGGTCGGCGGAGCTCCGCCGCACCTTGTGGACGGCATGGCCCACCGGCGCGTCGTCCGGGACCCACAGGGGACGGGAGCTGCCCGCCGCGACGTCCTGGAGGCGGATCCCGAACTTGCCGTACGAGACCAGCCCCCCGCCGGCGAGGAAGAGCACCCCGGAGATGGGCCTCTGGTCGCCGGCGTCGAGCCGCGCGACCTCGTTGCCGGTGGCGAGGTCCCAGACCCGGACGAAGGCCTCGTCGGCGGAATTGCCCCCGGCCGCGGCGAGGCGCCCGTCGTCGCTCAGGGTCACCCGCGTGACGAGACGGGAGAAGCCCGGCAGCCGCCGCACCGCGCCCTCGGTCGAGACGAGCACCGCCCGGTCGGCATCGGTGCCCGTCGCCAGGAACCTGCCGTCGGCGCTCACGTCGAGGTCCTGGAGGTAGCCGGAGAAGCTCCCCGTCTCGAGCAGCACCCTGGCGGGCGGGGGCGGGTCCCCGGCCAGGGGCCAGAGGCGGAGGGTGAAGTCCCACGAGGTGGACGCGAGCCAGCTCGAGTCCGGGGCGAAGGCCAGCCCCCGGATGAGGCCCCCGTGGCCGACCAGGGTCCGCGCGGCCCGCTCGTCGAGCGGCCAGATCGCCGTGCCCTCCCCGCCGCTCCCCGCGACCCAGGTCCCGTCCGGGTGGACGCTCACGCCGCCCATCTGCGAGCCGCCCTCGCGGCGCAGGGTGACCGGCCGCGCCTCCGCCGGCCAGGTGAGGTTCCACACGCTCGCCCCACGGTTGTTGCTGTTGGTGGTGACCCAGCGGGCGCGCCGATCGCTGGGGACCCAGGTCATGGTCCCGCCGAACGCCGAGCCCTCGGGCAGCACGATCGACCGTCCGGGCTCGGCCGAGCCCTGCCCGAGCCGCCACACCCGGAGGGTGCGGGTTCCCCCGCTCGTTGGCTGCCCGCACGAGAGGAAGCTCGCCCCGTCGGCGCTGAAGACGTTGTAGCCGTAGTCCCCCTTCCCGTCGAGCCGTGCCGTCTCCTCGCCGGTTGCGACCGACCACAGCCGGATCGTGCCGGTCTGGTCGCGCGCCGCGACCGACCGGCCGTCGGGGGACGCCACGAGCCACCGGATCGGGACCTCGTGGCGGGCGAGCACCCGCGCCGGCGCGCCACCCTCGAGCGGCTGCAGGACGATCTCCCGGCCGACCGGGACCGCCAGCCACTGCCCCATCGGGTCGACCGCCGGCCCCGTGGGGTAGGTGTGGCGCTCGCCCTTCACCTCGACCTCGAAGGTCGGCGGGTCGCGGAACCAGACGCTCAGGTCGAAGCGTAACGCCACGGGCGCCGCCGAGCGCCGCAAGGGGAGGGTGTGCAGCACCGCGCTGCCCGGCTCGAGCTCGAGGACGGCGAGCCGTGGCGCCTCGCCGGGGGAGGCGAGCACGACCGGAAGACGCGGGTAGACGCGGTACTCGAGCTCGCCGAGCGGGGCGCCGGCCGGGAGCTCCCAGGCCCTGAGGAGGTTCACATCGACGGGGCGCACATCGACGGTGATCACGGCGCTGCCGTCCGGTGGGAAGAGGAGGTCGAGCGGATACACTCCGACGGGGAGGAACCGGAACGTGGAGCGCGAGCCGTCCCTCGCCCACACCCGTGCCTCGTCGCGGGTGTCCCCGCTGGGCTGGTTCGTCCCGCACAGCCACCGCCCGTCGGGGCTGAACTCCAGCGGGAAGTTGTACCGATCGTCCGCGACGAAGCGGACCGGGCCGTGGGCCATGGCGTCGAGCGCG
>CAYTJW010001009.1:0-2366 GCA_964438135.1 uncultured Thermoanaerobaculia bacterium | reverse complement strand
CCCCTTCCCCGAGCTTCGCTCGGCGCACGCCAGGCCCGAGATAAGTGTGATAACTCAGAGGTCCAGTCGGGTCCCAGTTCGGCGCTTGCAGGCGCCGGCGAAAGTTATCACACTTATCTCGGGCCTGGCACTTGTTAGACGCTGCGGCAGAAGGAGCAGCACGCGTGGCCCGTGATCCCCTACGTACGGGAGGTGCAGTACTTCCCTCTGGCCGAGCTCCCGCTTGGGGTAGTGGGACAGCCCCCGAGCTTGGCGTTGAGGAGCACGTGGCCTCTTGATGACGCGTTCGCACAGCAGCACCGGGACAAGACGATCGAGCTTCGGGGGTGTGACCCCGAGACCGGGGAAGCGCGGGAGGACCTGACGTTCACGCCGGCGCGGCGCAGTCACTGGTATGTGCTGAGGGCCACCAGCGCAGAGGGCGAGGACCTCCTCCGTCGCCTGGGCACGACCGATGTCCACGTCCTCTGCCGGCGCTGCCTCAAGGTCCTCCGGGCCTACGTGGAGTTCTACAAGCAGCAGATCGCCAGCGCCGGGCGGTAAGCCCGACCCCTCGCTATCAGTCAAAATGCCAAAGTGCCGGCCCAGGGACCGAAGCCGGTTTCCAGCGAGAACTGAGCGCGCGCCGAGACACCACATCCTCAGGAGGGACAAGACCGAGACGGCGCTACCTGCGCCCCTTACGGAGCTTGGCTCCGATCACCCCCATGGCGCGCGCGATCGCCCAGGTAAGGCCGAGGAAGAAGCAGAGCACGAGGATTGCAAGGCCCAGATAGGAGAGGTAGGCGGCGAACGTCATCTCGTAGGCGGCAACCACCCTGCTGACGCTGAATGACAGTAGCCAGGCACCTAGCAGGAGGATCGTTCCGAGCAGCGAGAACCGGACTAACGGCTGGAGGTTCGGCAACCAGAAGACGAGGCTCGCGCAGGCGGCGACGAGAAACCATGACGCCAACACGGCGACGTGAACGCGCGGCGGTGCGCCAGAGGAAGAAACGAAAGCGATGCCCGCCAGCGCGAAGAGGCAGAAACCGACAAGGAGCTTGCCCCGCATGGCCACACCTACGGGTACGCGACGAAGACAGGAATGTAGTCAAGGTCCCTGTTGATGGCGCCAAAGAACGCTGGGCCGCTGAAGGAGAGGTCGATGCAGCCCTTCGAGCCGTAGGCTGAGCCACCGTGGATGCTGAAGTTGCTTCGGGGACCCTTGTACGTCTCCGGAGTGAGCCAAGCTCGCTCTTCACCCCACGAGGACTTACCGCCGGGCCAGGCGCTACCACCGAACGCCGCCTTGGCCTTGTCCCACCCGCTCAGATCCGAGTACCGCTGAGTCTCCTTCGGGTTGAAGCTCCACGTCCCCTCCGGTATCGGGCCGACGTCTGGCACGTCCTGCAGTGCCGGCTGGCTGTTTCCCTCGGCGTCGAGCTTCCCAGCACGGGCGCCGAAGCTGACGGTCTCCCCGCTGCTCTGGTGCAGGGTCACCACGCTCCCGTCAAACGTCGCCAGCTCCTCGACCCCCTGCACCGTGACACTGCCGCCAGTCGGTAGCGGGATGTTGAGCTGGTCGACGCCTTCGAGGTACTGCCACTCTGTGTTGCCGGTCTCCGAGTTGGTGGTCTGGAACCACATCTCGCCGTAGGGGTCGATGAAGCGCAGCGGGTTGTTCAGCGCATACGCGTACCGGTTCCAGCTCTGGCTCGAGGCGACGTCACCGAGCACCGGGTCGAGGCTCAGGAACCTGCCGAGCCTAAACGTGTACTCCCGCTGGTGCATGGAGTCGAGGTTGGCGAGGGTGGCGGTGGAGAGCGCCGTGCCCAGGAACTCCCGCTCGTGGGCGGTGAAGAGGTGCTTCTCGTTGACGATCGGGGGCTGGGAGACGAAGCCGCCGTACGGCCAGAGGTCCATCTTGACGGGGCTGGCGGCGTCGAGGACCTCGGCCCGGGTCGAGCCGAGGTGGTCGGTCACCACCGTCGTGTAGGTCCTGTAGTTGGTGCCGTTCTGGCGGCCGAGGCGGACCAGGGGCTCGCGGCCGGCGTAGACCCAGTCTGAGGTGCGGGTCCACGCGCCGCTCCCGGCCGCCCAGTCGAGCTCGGTCAGGAGGTTCCCGCCCTGGTCGCGGAGGAAGAAGCTCGCCGCCTGCACCACCCCTCCCGTCACACGATACCTGAGCACGCGCTCGCCGGAGGCGTCGTAGGCGAAGGCGAATGCGTCCTCGCTGCCCGCGCCCCACGCCGCCACCAGCCGATCGTGGAGGTCGAAACGCAGGTTGCGGGCCCAGCCGTAGGGGGTGGGCTCGGTGGCGAGGTTGCCACGGGTGTCGTAGCTGGTGCCGGCAGCGGCGAGGCGGTTGGTGAAGTGGTTGACCG
>CAYTJW010001008.1:0-2370 GCA_964438135.1 uncultured Thermoanaerobaculia bacterium | reverse complement strand
GGCGACGCTGCTCGAGCGCCTTCTCGCCGGCCAGGGTGGCGGCGACGTCCTCGGCGCTTGAGAAGCGGTCGGCCGGCTCGCGCTCGAGGCAGCGGAGGATGGTCCGCTCCCACAGCGGGTCGAGGGTCGGCAGGTGGGTGGTGGGGGAGGTGGGCGTGCCCTGGAGGCGCTGGACGGCGATCTGGAACAGGGTCTCGCCCTGGAAGGCGCGGGCGCCGGTGACCATCTCGTACAGGACCAGGCCGAGGGCGTAGACGTCGGTCGCCGGCGTCGGCACCTTGCCCTCGAGCTGCTCCGGCGCCATGTAGGCCGGCGTGCCCAGCACCTCGCCGGTGCCGGTCATGTCCGCCAGCGCCTTGCCGGCGGAGTCGGTGCGGGCGAGGCCGAAGTCGGTGATGACGGCGCGGACGCCGTCGCGGTCGGGCACCAGGAAGACGTTGGCCGGCGTGAGGTCGCGGTGGACGATGCCGGCGCGGTGGGCGGCGGCCAGGCCGGCGGAGATCTGCCGCACCAGCGGCAGCGCCTCGTCCGGCGGGATGCGGCCCCGCCGCAGCCGGGCGGCGAGGGTCTCTCCCGCCAGCAGCTCCATGGTCAGGAAGGTGACGTCGTCCTCGCCGCTGTCGCCGGCGCCGTCCGGCCGGTGGCGGCCGATGTCGAAGATTCGGCAGACGTTGGGGTGGGTGACCTTGCGCGCCAGCAGGGTCTCCCGGCGGAAGCGCTCGAGCGCCGCCTCCTCGGCCGCGACCTCGGGGCGGATGGTCTTGAGCGCCACCCGCTCGCCGAGCTCGCGGTCCGAGACCTCGTACACCTCGCCCATGCCGCCGGCGGCGAGGAAGCGGGCCACGGTGTAGCGCCCGGCCACCACCTCGCCGTCGGCGAAGGCGCGGGTCGGGCGGGCCGAGCGCGAGCGCAAGGTCGGGCTGCTCTCGACGCCGTCGGCGCCGGTGGCCAGGGTCCGGTCGCGGTCGAGGTCGCCGCGACCAGTCCGAAGCGTGCCCTCCTCGTCGGGGGGCGCGCCGTGCCGCGGGTGGTCGTCGCTCACGCGCGAGCCTCAGGGGCCGTGAAAGGGGCCTGGCCAGTCCACGGCCCGACCATTATCGCCGCGGCGCCGCGGCACGGCAACCGGCGCCCGGGGCCGTCCGCGCCGTGGCTGGCGGCTCAGCCGGCCAGGGCCGAGCCGGCGGCGATGAGGATGATGCCGGTGGTCGCCATCGGGCACAGCTGGCCGTCGACCGTGAGCTTGACCGCCTTGCCGCCGGGCAAGGTGCCCTCGATCACCGAGTTGACCATGTGCTCGTCCTCGAGCTGCTGGTAGCGGATCGAGAACAGCGCCTCGCGCTCCCCGATCAGCACGTGGTAGACGAAGCCGGACTCGGCCTTGTCGATCGCGCCGAGGGCGAGCTCGGTGGAGCCGAAGGTGCCGGTGATGCGCTTGCCGTCCTGGGGCTCCTTGAGGTAGGTGAAGGCGAAGGGCAGGTAGGTGCCCTTGACGTCGATCTCGCCCTTGATGTCGGAGCCGCAGTTGTAGATCGCCCACAGCGGGTGGCCGGCCGCGGTGCCGAACACCTTGTCGTTCATGAACCACATGTCGACCACGTCGCCGGTGATGTGGCGGGTGCCCTCCTCGGCGGCGATGGCGGTGGCGGCGCAGGCGGCCAGGGCAAGGAGCGCGACGGCGACGGGACGACGCATGGCAACCTCCCCCCCGGGCGTCGGCCCGGGGCGAGGAATGCTAGCACGGGTCGGGGCGGTTGCCACCGTCGGCGAGGAGGTGACCATGCGCATGCTGTCCCTGCAACTGCTGGCGGGCCTGGGTGTGATCGGGCTGGCGAGGTTCGCCGCCGGTTCCGACATGCTCGCGGCCGGGGATCCCTTCCCGGCCTTCTCGCTCGCGGCCCACGACGGCTCGACCGTGTCGAGCGAGAGCCTGCGCGGCTCGCCGTTCCTGCTCTACTTCTACCCCAAGGCGGACACCCCCGGCTGCACCCGCGAGGCGTGCGCCTTCCGGGACTCCTGGGCGGAGGTGCAGGCGCTGGGCCTCGCGGTCTTCGGCGTGTCCTACGACACGCCGGCGAAGAACCGCGCCTTCGCCGAGAAGTACGGCCTCCAGTTCCCGCTCCTGTCGGACGGGGAGCGCGCCCTGGCCGAGCAGGTCGGGGCTGCCGGCCTGCTGCCGGTGCCGTCCCGCATCTCCTACCTGGTCGGCGCCGACGGCCTGGTCCTCAAGGCCTACCCCTCGGTCGCCCCGGACGAGCACGCCCGGGAGGTGCTGGCCGACCTGCGCGCCCTGGCCCCGGCCACGCCGGCGCGGCCCGGGCGCTGATCGCGGCGGGGGCCCTGCCGCCCTGATCGGCTCGCGGCGCCCGGCTG
>CAYTJW010001007.1:0-2372 GCA_964438135.1 uncultured Thermoanaerobaculia bacterium | reverse complement strand
TGTCAACCCCCTGTACCAGAGAACTTTGACCTCCGCGTGTCAGGAGGTCTGGAGTTCCTCCGGTATCTTCTGACTGCGACGCGCCCTTGGGACTCTGGCCGTTGGACGCTCGGTTCTGCATTCAAACCGTGGGTATGCAACTCGATGATGGCCGTGCGCAGGCGTGGTTGTCGTTGAGGGTAGGCTGTGGCGGTCGCCGGCATTTGCGCCATCGGGTGCCAGGCCCAGCACACTCCACACTTCTGCCGCAGCGCCTGCAAGTTCGCACAGAGTGTTGGGCGTGGCACCCGATTTGCGGTCACTCGAAAGCGCACCAGGTTTGTTCCACTTGGGCAAGGGAGCTGCCACCGTCGGGCAGCAGGGTCTCCCTGACCACGAGCATCAACGTCTCGAGGTTCCAATCCTCGTCCTTCAGGGCGCACACAGGGACGACGTCAAGATAGGGGAGACGACCGCCTTGGATCCTGATTCCCTTCCACGGCTGGCCCGAGAAGATCGGGGAGACCACTCCCCCGAGGGCCTCGCATCCGAAGTAGTTGACCACCGTGCCGAGGGATCGGAGGTTCTCCTCGGAAGGCCACTTGCGGGGATTGCCCAGCGTGTCCGCCTTGGTGAGCAACGCCAAGAGACGCGGCTGCAGCGCAAGGGCGTCTCTCATCTCTTCCAGAGCTGATGAGAGGACGGTCAGGTCCCTCTCCATCGCCCTCGTTTCCGGTGCGGCGATCGTGTGGGCAATCAGCGAGGATCCGTTGCGGATTAGCGCCCTTCGGAGCTCCGCAATCGCGTCGTCGGAGGGCGCACCTTCTGGGGTTGTGCTTTCGAACACACCCCTCGTGTCGACCAGCTTCAGCGTCAGGGTGCTCCTGTAGTCCACCCTGTACGCGATCGCCTCTGGAGTCGTTGCCCGCTCAAACCCGACTGTCGCGATTTCCGCTCCTGCGATCCGGTTGATGACCGAGCTCTTGCCGTGGCCCGACCGACCGCAGAAGAGAACGCCCGGCTTTTCCAGCTTGAATCGCCGTCGGAGAGAGGCAATGTAGAAGACCGCCGGCAGAGTCACACGGAACGCCGGGCCTGCGATGCCCAGCGCGAACCAGACGCTCGTGACGCCCCAGCCAATGGGACCCGCTAGGAGTCCGAGCGTGCGGGTCAGGACAGCGTTGGCAGCGAAGGAGAGGCCGCGGCCGATCACCGCGGTCATGACGGCGTTTGCCGCTATGACAGACAGCTGATAGCTGAGGAAGCCGCCTGCCCTGAACGCAGTCTGAGCGGCGACCGCGAAGGCTGACTTGGAGAACGGCATACCAGGCTGCAGTTGGCGCATCAGCTCCGCCTTCTGAGCCTCGTCCATCTGGTCCCACGCGATGCCCAGTTGGCGCATCAGTTCCGCCTTCTGAGCCTCGTCCATCAGTTCCCACGCGATGCCTAGGACCTTCATGAGGATGGCTGTCTCGAAGTCCTCAGCCGTTGACGCGCCCGCTACGTCCGCCTCTACCTTGCTCGCCACGTCCGCCACGATTTCGATGTAGCGAACGCCTCGCCCGCTGCGTAGTACTGCGCTAACGATGGTGTTGCCGCCGAACTTCTGGATCTCTGCTGCGATCTCCTCATAGTACTGGGAGTGCTTGCCCTCTGGGCTGAATGCTCGGTACTTCGACGTGGAGGACAGTTGCTCCGAGAGCCTACCCTTCTTCACGATGAGCTCCACCAAGTCCCCGAGCTCAGCGTCAGTGCTCGCCCTCAGGATCGGCAGCAGGTCCTTGTCGTCTTCTATCAGAGGTATCTCGCAGGCCATCTTCACCCCTCCGTGTCCGTGGTGAGTCCCATGAGAGACGGAGCGGGAACGACCTCGCCGTCGAAGAAGTACTTCTCGGCCGATCGCCCAATCGCGAGGGTGCCAGCTGCAGCGACCGCGCCGCTGATGACGTCTCCTGCAGCGGGCACCAGTTTCACGAGTTGTCTGGCGGCCTCGCGCAAGCCTATCGCAGCACCTAGCGTGAGCCCCGAAGCAATGAGGTACTCGCGGGCAGTGGCCAGCGAGATCGGGCGACACGATAGGCCGCCGATGATCGCGATCATCAGCAGCTGAAGAGGTGTCAGCACGAGGAGGTCGGCAACAGGAATGGGCGTCGCGCCGATCAAGCCTGCAAGCGTCGAGAACCTCTTGACGATACGGTCCGACTCTCTGAGAAGAAGGAACGACCGTCTCTGGCCCTGCACGAAGTCGAGGACAGCGGAGCCCGGGAGCTCGTCGGCGATGAGCGCGGCGAGTGCTTCGATGTTCCAGGCATCACCAGGCTGCGAGCACACCGGAATGACGCCAGACCTCCTGACACGCGGGTGCCGGTCATGAGGCGTGGGTGGGCTGCTGG
>CAYTJW010001006.1:0-2376 GCA_964438135.1 uncultured Thermoanaerobaculia bacterium | reverse complement strand
CAGACCGCCGCGACGCGGCCGAACACCGCCGCCCAGGTGAACGGGGCGAGCGCGGCGCCGAGCTCGCTGTCACCACCGCCGACCGGCCCGCGCTCGAGGGCGCGGCCGATCGCGCCGGCGAGGGTGGCCACGAAGACCGGCAGGCCGTCGCCGCGGGGCCGGTCGACCGTCGCCATGGGCGGCAGGTCGACCAGGTCGAGAAGGGCCCCGAGCGCCGGCGCCAGCTCCTCCTCGACCCCCGGCAGGCGGGTCGCCACCAGGCGGCAGCCGCAGGCCGCGGCCTCGACCAGCACCAGCGGCACCCCCTCGTAGAACGACGGCAGCACGCACAGGGCCGAGCGCCGCATGAGCCGGGCGAGCGCCCCCTGGTCGAGCTGGCCATGGACGGTGACCGCCGGCGCCATGGCCCGCATCCGCCGGTCCAGCTCCGCCGCCTCGCCCCCGCCGCCCGCGCCCGCCACGTGCAGCTCGAGGCCCGGCCGCCCCGCCTCCAGGCGGGCGAAGGCGTCGAGCAGCTGGGGCAGGCCCTTGGCAGCGCTCAGCTTGCCGACGTAGAGCAGCCGCCGGCCGGCGTCGGGCTCGCGGCCGCGAGGGTGGAACAGGTCGTCGCGGTAGCCGGCGCCCACCACCCGCACCCGCTCCGGCGCGAGGCCGAGGCAGGAGCAGGCCTCGGCCCGCTGGCCCCGGTGCAGCACCAGCAGCCGCTCGTTGCGGGCGCAGCCGGCCCGCACCTCGGCCGCGAGGTGGGGGCACAGCGCCAGCTGGCGCAGGCCGGTGCCGTGGCACTGGGTGACCACCGGCAGGTCGGGGGCCACGTCCTTGACCAGGGCGGACAGGAGCCTGAGGTGGTGGGTGGGGAGCAGGTCCGGCCGGAACCGCCCCACCACCGCCGCCAGGTGGTCCCGCCAGGCCGCCCGGTAGGCGGCGAGCTGGTCGGCGGTCATGGCCGCGAAGCGGGTGCTGGGGTACGGCATGACGTCGCTCATGCCCGGCACCGCGAACGGCAGCGGGTCGCGGCCGAAGAGGAGCGGGTGGACCGCGTCCGGCGGCAGCCCGCCGACCGCGGGCCGTGGCTCCTCGACCGGCGTCCCCACCACCACCGCCTGCTCCCAGCCCGCCGCCCGGGCGTGGCGGACGGTGGCGTCGAGCGTCACGCCGCTGCCGGTCAGGCCCGGCCGCTGCGACAGGAGGTGGAGCACCCGCGGCACCCGGGCATGGTAGCCGAGGCGCCTGCCCGGCCCCAGCCACGTGGGCGGCGGGCGGGAGTACACTCGAGGCAGGGGGACCGGCGGTGCGGACGCTCGCCTTCGACATCGAGATCGCCAACGTGTTCGAGCTGCGCCCGGGCGAGGACCTCGACCGGCACGCCCCGTTCGACGTGGCCGTCGCCGCCACCGAGGTCGAGGGGGGCGAGCACCGCCTGTGGTACTCGACCGGCGCCGACGGCCGGCCGCTGGTCGCGCTCGAGCGCCGCGACGCGCGCGCGCTGCTCGCCTACCTCGACGAGATGCAGCGGGCCGGCCACGCCCTCTGCGCCTGGAACGGGCTGGGCTTCGACCTGCAGTGGATCGGCCACGCCGCCGGCGACGTGCCGACCGCGTCCCGCGTCGCCCTCCAGCTCTACGACCCGATGTTCCAGCTCTACACGCTCAAGGGCTTCCCGGTCTCCCTGGCGGCGGTGGCGGCCGGGCTCGGCATCGGTCTCGCCAAGACCATGGACGCCGCCGACGCGCCGCGCCAGTGGCGGGCCGGCAACCACCAGCGGGTCCTCGACTACGTCCTCGGCGACGTGCGCATGACCAACGCCGTGGTCGCCGAGATCGCCCGTCGGCGCGAGGTGGTCTGGGTGACGCAGCGGGGCTCGCGATCCTCGGTGCCGCTGCCGCGCCTCAAGACCGTGGCGGAGTGCCTGCGCGAGCCGCTGCCGGACCAGTCCTGGATGAGCCGCCCGATTCCCCGGGAGCGGTTCACCCGCTGGCTGGCGACCTAGCTCGGGTCCACTCGGGGCATGGCTCGCCCCCTGCGCCTCGCGCCCCTCGCCCTGCTGCTGGCGGCGGCCTCCTCCGCCTCCTCCCCGCCCACGCCGAGCTGCACTCCCGCCGGGCTGGTGGTCGAGCAGGTCGTCCCCGGCGGGGCGGCGGACCGGGTGGGAGTCCAGGCCGGCGACTGCCTGCTGTCATGGCGCCGCGGCCCGGCCGGGGGCGAGCTGCACAGCCCGTTCGACCTCGACCGGGTCGGGGTCGAGGAGGCGCCGCGGGGGGTCGTGACCATCGCCGCGCGACGCGGCGGCGAGACGCGGTCGTTCGCGCTCGGCGAGGGCCCCTGGGGCCTCGAGACCCGGCCCGACCTGGGGCCGGCGGCGCGGCGAGCGTTGGC
>CAYTJW010001005.1:0-2381 GCA_964438135.1 uncultured Thermoanaerobaculia bacterium | reverse complement strand
GGCGCGGACCGTCCGCGGGGTGGGCGCAGCGGGGCTCGCCGCCGTGGCCGCGGGCCTGCTCGCGATGCCGGCGGGGGCCGGAGGCTGCCGACAGACCGCGGTCCTCGACCTCATCGCCCGCCTCCCCACCGCCGCGGTCGAGGCCGTCGACGAGACGCGGCGCCCGGCCCAGCCCGTGGCGCGGCGGGAGAAGCGGCACCTGGTCATCCCCTGCGGCACCCGCCTGCTCCTGCCGATGGAGCTGCCGGCGGCGGCCGAGCTGGTCACCACCGACGTCGTCACCCGCGGCTCGGCCACCGCCCGGCTGGAGGTGACGTGGCGACCCGAGAGCGGCCCCGAGCGGCTCCTCACCCGCGACCTGTCGGCCCTGCCCGGCCGCCGGGTGGGGGTCCCGGGCCAGCTGCACGAGCGGGGACGGCTCTGCCTGACCGCTCACGCCGATCGTGACGACGCCCCGCCCGGGGCGGCGGCGGTCATGATCCGCCCGCAGCTGGCGAGCGGCAGCGCAGCCGCCCCGGCATTCGCCCGCCCGGCGAGACAGACCGGCCCGAACCTGCTCGTCTACCTGGTCGACGCCCTCCGCGCCGACCGTCTCGGCTGCTACGGCTACGACCGCGACACCTCTCCCGAGCTGGACCGCTTCGCCGCCGGGTCGGTCCTCTTCACCGCCGCCCAGGCGCAGACGTCCTGGACCCGGCCGGCGGTCGCGTCCCTCCTCACCGGGCTGTGGCCGCAGCGCCACCGGGCCGTCGACCGCGACGACGTGCTGCCGGCCGCGGCGACGACCATGGCCGAGGTCCTGGCCCGGGCCGGCTTCGCCACCGCGGCGGTCATCGCCAACGGCAACGTGGACGCCGCCTACGGCTTCGACCAGGGCTTCGACTACTTCAAGTACGTGCAGCAGGTCCGCCTCGGCGAGCTGCCGGCCCCGGCCGCGGAGGTCAACCACGCGGTGCTGGCGTGGCTCGACCAGCGGCCCCGGGAACGGCCCTTCTTCCTCTACGTCCACACCATCGACCCGCACCTCCCCTACGACCCGCCAGAGCCGTTCCGGTCGCGGTTCGCCGGCTCGGTCGGGGACCCGGCGCTCGGCTCGGTCCAGACCGTCAACCGCCTCAACGACGCCAAGGACCAGGCCACGCCCGCGGTCGTGGCCGCGCTGTCGGACCTCTACGACGCCGAGGTGGCCGCCAACGACGCCGCCTTCGGCGCGCTCCTGGGCGAGCTCGACCGGCGCGAGCTGCTGGCCTCCACGATCGTGGTCTTCCTGTCCGACCACGGCGAGGAGCTGTTCGACCACAGGGGCTTCTCCCACGGCAACACCCTGTTCGCCGAGGTCCTCGAGGTGCCGCTGGTGATCCGCTTCCCGGACCGGCCCGAGGCGCGGCGGGTGGACCAGGTGGTCGAGCACGTCGACCTCCTGCCGACCCTGCTCGAGGCGCTCGGGGTCGCCCCCCCGAGCCCGATCCAGGGCGAGAGCTTCCTGGCCCTGTGCGAGGGCCGCCCGGCCGCGCCCTGGGACGAGCGCGCGGTGGCCCACCTCGACCTCCGCGGCCGCACCGCCACCTCCTACCTCGACCCGAGCTGGAAGCTGATCCTCCGCCACCGCGACGGCACGGTGGTGCCGGCCCTGTTCGACCGGCGGACGGACCGGCGCGAGCAGCGCAACCTCGCGGCCCAGCGAGCCGACGTCGTCGAGCTCCTCCGGGGCCGACTCGAGGCGGTCGAGGCCGAGACCGGCGGCGGCCTGGACCCCTCCGCACCCCCGGCCGAGAACAGCGAGCTGCTCGAGCAGCTGAAGGCCCTGGGGTACCTGTGATGACCGCCGGGGACGGGGCCGGGGGGGAGAGCGGGGACCGCTGCGGCCCGGCCGCGGTCCGCCGCCCGCTCGCCGCGACCCTGGCCGTGACGGCGCTCGCCCTGCTGCTCTACCTGCCCTGGCTGTCGCGGCACTACAACCCGAACGGCATCACCGAGGCGATCGCGGTCGAGAACGGCGGGCCCGGGCTCTTCACTCCCAACCACCTCCTCTTCCGGCCGTTGGGCGCGGCCACCTGGCACGCGCTGCTCGCCCTCGGCTGCGACGGCAGGGCGGTGGTCGCGCTGCAGGGGGTCAGCGCCGTGACCGGCGCTCTCGGCGTCGGCCTCCTCTTCCTCGCCTGCGCCCGGATGAGCGGCCGCCGCGACGTCGCCCTGGTCGCGGCGCTGTGGGTCGCGACCTCCACCTCCTACTGGTCCTGCAGCGTCGACGCCATCTACATCCTGCCCGCTGCCGCGGCGGTGGCCGGCGCCCTGGCGGCCGTCACCGCACCCGGCCTGCCGCCGCTCGCCCGGGCCGCGACGGCCGGCCTCTGCCTCGGCCTGGCGACGCTGTCCTGGGA
>CAYTJW010001004.1:0-2387 GCA_964438135.1 uncultured Thermoanaerobaculia bacterium | reverse complement strand
CGCCCGCGCCTCCTCCAGCACGCCCGAGGTCCGGACCAGGTCCAGGATCTGCTCCTCGCCGGCGGCGTCGAGCTCGCCCGTCGCCAGGACCCCGACCACGAGGCGCCGTTGCCGCTCCCCGAGCCGCGGCAGGAGCAGGATCATCGGCAGCGTCAACCGGCCCTCGCGCAGGTCGGCCATGACCGGCTTGCCGAGCTCGGCGCGGGACGACGTGAAGTCGAGCAGGTCGTCCACCAGCTGGAAGCACATGCCCAGGTCGCGACCCAGCTCGAGCAGCGGCTCGGTCAGGTGCAGGGTCGAGGGCTGGAACAGGGCCGGGATGGCGCAGGCGGCGGCGAACAGCTCGGCCGTCTTGCGGCGCGTGATCTCGAGGTAGAGCTCCTCGCTCACCTCGGCCGTGCCGCGCACCCGGTCGGCCATGACCTCGCCCCCGGTCATCTCCAGCGTCGCCCAGGTCAGCCGGCGCATCACCTCGACGTCGCCGAGCTCGAGGGCGAGGCTCATCGCCCGCATGTAGATCCAGTCGCCGACCAGCACCGCCAGCTGGTTGCCCCAGCGCTGGTTGACGGTGGGCCGGCCGCGCCGCAGGTCGGACTCGTCGATGATGTCGTCGTGGACCAGGGTGGCGGTGTGGATCAGCTCCACCACCGTGCCGTAGCGAACGTCGCGCTCGCCGCCGTAGCCGAGCATGCGACTGGTGAGCAGGAGCAGCGCCGGCCGCAGCCGCTTGCCGCCGCTGCCGAGCACCCAGCCGGCCACCTCCCGGACCGTGGGCAGGGCGCGCTCCAGCTCGCGGCCCAGGAACGCCTCCACCTCTTCGAGGCGCGGGGCGACCGAGGCCAGCGCATCGCGGAGCTGCCGCGCCTGGGTCAGGGAGCGGACGTTCGCTCGCACGGCGGCAGTCTAACACCCTGCTCGAGGGTCCGGCTGCCGCGCCGGGTCGGCACCCGATCGGGCCCGGCTACTCGTCGCCGACGACGCACTCGAGCCCGGGGGGTGGTTGCGGCAGCCAGGTCGGCGCCGCGCCCGGCGCCCAGTCGGCGAGGGCGACGCGGTTGACGGCGCCCTGGGGGTCGACCACCACCACCTCGACCGGCATGCCCGCCGCGTCGACCTCGAGCTCCACCCGCGCCACGCCGCCCGGGGCGAGCGGCACCAGCACCACCCGGCGCTCCCCGGCCGCCGAGACAACGAAGCGCTCGACCGCGCCGCTCGGGTCGAGCACGGCCGCCAGCGGCACCCGCGCCCACTCGTCGTCGGTCAGCTCGTGGTCGTCGCAGCTCGGCACCTCGAGGTCGAGGAGGCGGACCCGGCGCCCCTCGAGTCCGAGCTGGCGCACCGGCGGGGCGCCCGCGGCGAACAGCGCCCGGTCCGGCCAGGCGACCCACACCGAGCCCTGCTGCTCCTCGCCCCGGGTCATCCCGGCCGGCACGTAGCTCTGGTGGTAGGAGGCGCGCCACACCGCCTGTCGCCGCAGCGCCCGGCCGACGCCCTCCAGGCGGGCAACCCCGTCGTCGGCCCCGGCGACCGGCGCCGCGGCCACGGCGAGCAGGCCCGCGGCGGCCCACGCCACGCCCCGAGACGACCTGGCCACGACCGGCTAGCCCTCGATGTCGACGCCGGTCAGGGCCGAGGCCACCACGAACACCATCTCGTTGTTGCTCTCCGGGGTCGTGGGGTAGAGGAAGAAGCCGCGGTTGGCGATCGAGTAGTGCTGGACGAGACCGGTGATGACCTCGCCGTCGAAGAACTCGACCCGGGCCGGCGCGCCGCTCGGCTTCTCGGCGGCGCCCATCTGCATCTCGGCGTCGCGGCGCCGGCGGCTCTTGAGGAAGAAGACCGCCTTCAGCTCGTCCACGTCGACCTGCCGCAGCGCGCCGTCCGGGTCGGCGACCTCGAACTGCGCCTCGCCCGGCGAGAACTCGCCGGTCAGGCTGCAGCGCTCGGTGCGACCGCTGCGGTAGTGGAGGACAACCTGAACCCCGGCATCCTCGGTCATGCTCGACTCCCCCGCGGGCAACGGTGGGGCGGAGCGCGCTCCCCCCTCGCCGCCAGGTGTAGACCCTCATGCTACCACGCCCCCGGCGCGGGCGCGGAACCGCGCCGCGTCAAGCCTGCGTCAATGGTCGCGAGGCCCGCGGCCCTCAGTGCCGGAAGTGGCGGCGGCGGGTCAGGACCATGGCCAGGCCGAGGCGGTCGCAGGCGGCGACCACCTCGGCGTCGCGCACCGACCCGCCCGGCTGGACGACGGCACGGACGCCGGCCTCCGCCAGCACCTCGACCCCGTCCGGGAACGGGAAGAAGGCGTCCGAGCCGGCCGCGCTGCCGGCCAGCGGGTGACCCGCCGCGGCGGCCTTGCCGACCGCGATGCGGGCCGAGTCGACCCG
>CAYTJW010001003.1:0-2387 GCA_964438135.1 uncultured Thermoanaerobaculia bacterium | reverse complement strand
CGGACCGGGCAGGCCATTGGCCCAGAGGCGCAGGGGATGTTCCCCAGTCGGGCCGAGGTCGAGCGCTTCGCCGCCCAGCCGGAGGAGCTGCTCGGGCGCATGGCCCGGGTGCTCCTGCCGCCGCCGGGCTCCCCCGCCGCCGCCCGCCTGCGCGCCGACTTCGCCGCCGCCTTCCACCTGCTGGCGGCGCGGGTCCAGGCGCAGGGGCTGGCCGAGAAGCTGCGCCAGCGCAGCCGGCCGGGGCGCGTGGCCGCCTCCCCCTTCGCCCGGCTGCAGCGGGCGTCCGACGCCCTGCTCGCGGCGGCCGGCGAGCCCCCGCCGCCGGTCGTCGCCGCCTGGGTCGAGGTGGTGGCCGCGTGTCGGGCGGAGATGGCCGAGGTCGAGCGCCGCCTCGAGACCGAGGGGGTCAACACCGACATCGTCTACGGCCTGGAGGTGGTCGAGCGCTGCCTGGGGCGGATGGAGCGGATGGTCGACGTCCTGACCGCCCCGGACGAGGCCGCGCGGACGGCGGCCCTGCACGGCCTCCTCGCCCGCCTGGTCGACCTCAGCCACCAGGACCGCAGCGTGCTCCACCTGCTCGGCTGGAACCTGCGCCTGCTGGCGCGCAAGATCGTCGAGCGCTCCAGCTCCAGCGGCGAGCACTACATCGCCGCGAGCCTGGCCGAGTACCGCCACATCTGGCTCGCCGCGGCCGGCGGCGGCCTGCTCACCTCCGTCACCGCCGGGCTCAAGCTGGCCATCCACCACCTGCCGGTGTCGGACTTCGCCCTCGGCCTGCTGTACGGCCTCAACTACGCCGTCAGCTTCCTGCTGCTGCAGGTCTTCGGCCTGATCCTGGCGACCAAGCAGCCGGCCATGACCGCGGCCGCCCTGGCCAACATCCTGCGCCACTCCAGCGGCAGCGAGCGGCGGGAGGAGGTGGCGGCCTACGTCGCCCGCATCTGCCACTCCCAGCTCGCCGCCACGATCGGCAACGTCGTCCTGGTCGCCGCCGGCGGCTCGCTGCTGGTCGGCCTCTGGCAGGCGCTGGCCGGCCGCCCCTTCATCGGCGCCGAGGAGGCGAACGGGGTCTACGCCTCGCTGAGCCCGGTCAACAGCGGCACCGTCTTCTACGCCGCCCTGACCGGCGTCGTCCTCTGGCTCGGCAGCCTCGCCGGGGGCTGGTTCGAGAACTTCTGCGTCTACCACCGGCTGCCCCGGGTGCTGGCCGAGCACCCCCTCGGGCGCCGCCTGGGCCGGGCGCGGCTGGCGCGGTTCGGCGAGCTCCTGGCCCACAACTCGGCCGGCTGGGGCACCAACGTCGCGCTCGGCTTCATGCTCGGCATGACGCCGGCGGTCGGCGCCTTCGTCGGCCTGCCGCTCGACGTGCGCCACGTCACCCTCAACGCCGGCGTCCTCGCGGTCGCGGTCGCCTCGCTCGGCCACGACTGGTTCCTGCAGGGCTGGTTCGTGCGCGGCGTGGCCGGCATCGCCGTCATGTTCGTGCTCAACCTGAGCGTCAGCTTCCTCCTGTCCCTGTTCGCCGCCGCCCGCGCCTTCGGCGTGCCGGGTCGGGAGGTGGGCGCCATCCTGCTCCAGGTCAGCCGCCGCTTCCTCTCCTCCCCCCTGGCCTTCATCCTGCCGCGCCGCCTCGGCTGAGACCGGGCGTGCCGCGGCACCCTCCGGTGCCGCTGGCGCCCTGCCCCCAGGGGTCGGGCCAGATCGGGTCGCGGAGGAGTACAATCGTCCATGGCCTTTGCACCCGGGCCGGGGAGGATGTCACCATGAGCATCAACGTGTCTCGAAGTGGCTCGATCGTCGTGGCCGCGGCGTGGGTCCTGACGGCCCTGACCACCGCGCCGCCGGCGTCGGCGCAAAGCGCCACGGTGGTGTGCGAGTCGACCGACGGGGCTCGCGCCTTCTGCTCCGCCGACACCAGCCGCGGCGTGTCCCTGCAGCGCGAGCTCAGTGGCCCCTGCGCCGACCACTGGGGCTTCGACGCCTCCGGCATCTGGGTCGACGGCAACTGCCGGGCCGAGTTCCTGCTCGGGCCGGCGCCGGCCGGCGGGTCCCAGATCACCACCGGGCTGCTCGACGTTCTGCTCGGAGGCGGGTCGAGCGGCGGCGGCACGGGGCTGATCACCTGCGAGTCGCAGGACAACCGCCGCATCACCTGCCCGGCCGACACCCGCGGCAGCGTCGTGCTCGTGAAACAGCTCAGTCGGGCGAGCTGCGAGGGTCACTGGGGCTTCGACAAGAGCGGCATCTGGGTCGACCAGGGTTGCCGCGCCCAGTTCTCGGTCATGCCCCCGGCCGCCGCCACGGCCACGCCCGAGCCGACCGCCACCCCCACCCCGGCCGGGCCGGGGCGGCTAATCCGGCCCGCCCAGCCGGCGGCGGGCCAG
>CAYTJW010001002.1:0-2388 GCA_964438135.1 uncultured Thermoanaerobaculia bacterium | reverse complement strand
AGGACCAGGACCCGCCCGACCGGTCCGACCAGGGCGCCGAGCAGGGCGTGCTCGGCCCCCCCCAGGGCGCCGCCGCAGGGCACGACATCGGTCTCCAGGCCGAGCTCGCCGCAGACGAGCTGCAGCACCCCGGGCAGGGCCACCACCAGCACCCCCCAGCCGAAGGCGAGCAGGCGGGGCCGGTCCACCGTCACCCCGGTCAGCATCCGCCAGCCGCCGACCGCCAGCAGCGGCGGCAGCAGGAAGGCCGTCAGGCCGAGCAGGCCGAGGACCGCGGCCGACAGGGTGGCGCCGAGCCAGCCGGCCCGGTTCTCGGGCTGGTCGCGCAGGGTGGAGAGGTGGAAGGG
This sequence comes from uncultured Thermoanaerobaculia bacterium, assembly GCA_964438135.1. Classification (GTDB taxonomy): domain Bacteria; phylum Acidobacteriota; class Thermoanaerobaculia; order Thermoanaerobaculales; family Sulfomarinibacteraceae; genus CAYTJW01. The sequence continues at coordinate 2,041 of CAYTJW010001002.1, read as the reverse complement.
GCTCGGGTCGAGCGGGCTGTGCGAGGCCAGCGCCACCGCCACCAGCACGCCGAGCAGCATCAGCGCCACGGCCGCGACCTCGCGCACCAGCCGCTCGGTCACCGCCGCCCCCGTGGCGACAGCCCGCCCCCCGGCCGGCGGCCGGCCGGCCTCGCGCCGGTCGTCCCGCGCCCTTCGGTCGAGCAACGCATCATGCACGAAATGTTAGCACTTCCCCCCTGCGCGGTGGTCCTGCCCGAGCTCAGCCCCTGGTCAGCGCCCGGTAGGTGATGCGGTGCGGCCGGTCGGCGGCCGGTCCCAGCCGGCGGCGGCGCTCGGCCTCGTACTCGGAGTAGCCCCCCTCGTGCCACTCGACCAGGCTCTCCCCCTCGAAGGCCAGGATGTGGGTCGCGACCCGGTCCAGGAACCAGCGGTCGTGGGAGATCACCAGCACGCAGCCGGCGAAGCTCAGGATGGCATCCTCGAGGGCGCGCAGGGTGTTGACGTCGAGGTCGTTGGTGGGCTCGTCGAGGAGCAGGACGTTGCCCCCCTCCTTGAGGACCCGCGCCAGGTGGACCCGGTTGCGCTCGCCGCCCGACAGGGCCGACACCTTCTTCTGCTGGTCCGCGCCGGAGAAGTTGAAGCGGCCGACGTAGGCCCGCGAGCTGAGCTCGGCCCGGCCGAGGCGGACCTGGTCGAGCCCGTCCGAGATCACCTCCCACACGCTCCGGCTCGGGTCGAGGCTGGAGCGGGCCTGGTCGACCCAGGCCAGGCGGACGGTCTCGCCCAGGCGCAGCCGGCCCGCGTCCGGGGTCTCGTCGCCGGTGACGAGCCGGAACAACGTGGTCTTGCCGGCGCCGTTGGGGCCGACGATGCCGACCACCGCGCCGGCCGGCACGGCGAAGCTCAAGCCGTCGAACAGCAGACGGTCGCCGTAGCTCTTGCGCAGGCCCTCGGCCTCGATCACCACGTCGCCCAGCCGGGGGCCCGGCGGGATGTAGATCTCCAGCTCCCGCACCAGCTGCTCCGGCGCCTGGCCGAGCAGCTCCTGGTAGGCGGCGACCCGGGCCCGGCCCTTGCTCTGGCGGGCGCGGGGCGACATCCGGATCCACTCCAGCTCGCGCTCCAGCGTCCGTTGCCGCTGGCCCTCGGCCCTCTCCTCGCGCCGCAGCCGCTCCTGCTTCTGCTCGAGCCACGACGAGTAGTTGCCCTTCCAGGGGATGCCGTGGCCGCGGTCGAGCTCCAGGATCCAGCCGGCGACGTTGTCCAGGAAGTAGCGGTCGTGGGTGACGGCGATGACCGTCCCCGCGTACTCCTGGAGGTGCCGCTCGAGCCAGGCCACGGTCTCGGCGTCGAGGTGGTTGGTGGGCTCGTCGAGCAGCAGGATGTCCGGCTGCTCGAGCAGCAGCCGGCACAGCGCGACCCGCCGCAGCTCGCCGCCCGAGAGCACCCGCACGGGGGTGTCCGGCGGCGGGCAGCGGAGGGCGTCCATCGCCATCTCCAGCCGGCTGTCGAGGTCCCAGGCGCCGGCCGCGTCGATCTGGTCCTGGACCCGGGCCTGCCGCTCGAGCAGGGCGGCCATCTCGTCGTCGCCCATCGGCTCGGCGAAGGCGGCGCTGATGGCCTCGAACTCGTCGAGCAGGGCGACCGTCGCGGCCGCCCCCTCGCGCACCACCTCGAGCACCGTGCGCTCGGGGTCGAGCTCGGGCTCCTGGGGCAGGAAGCCGACCGAGTAGCCGGGGGCGCACACCACCTCCCCCTGGAAGTCGGGGTCGACGCCGGCCATGATCCGGAGCAGGCTGCTCTTGCCCGCCCCGTTGAGGCCGAGAACGCCGATCTTGGCGCCGTAGAAGTAGCCGAGCGAGATGTCCTTCAGCACCTGGCGGGTGCCGTGGTACTTGCTCACCCGGACCATCGAGTAGATGACCTTGTCCACATCCTGGCTCACGTCGAGCTCTCCTCCCGATCCCGCTCCCGGATCGCTTCTGCCAGTCGCACCCAGCCGTCCAACGACACCGTCCCCGGCCGGCAGGTGGGGTCGAGGCCGGCCGCCTCGACCGCC
>CAYTJW010001001.1:0-2389 GCA_964438135.1 uncultured Thermoanaerobaculia bacterium | reverse complement strand
CGGCCCGGGGCGGACGGTGCTGCTCGAGGCCACCGCCGCGCCGTTCGAGGTCGCGGTCGTCGACGCCTCGACCCGGCCCGCCGCGCCGCACGGCTCGTTCGCCCCGCCGCCGCCGGGGCCGCTGCCCGACACGGGACCCGCCGCGCCGGCCGGGCGCACCGACGACGGCAGCGTCATCGACGTCATGGTCCTCTACACCACCGGCTTCGCCGCCCACCACGGCGCCCAGGCCATGACCCGCCTGCAGAGCCTGGTCGACCTGGCCAACGACGCCTACCTCAACAGCCAGATCCAGACCCAGCTGCGGGTGGTCCACACCGCCATGGTCGACTACCCGGACGACGTCCCCGGCAACATGCACGAGGCGCTGACCGCGCTGGTCAACAACGAGGGGGTGTTCGCCGGGGTCGAGGCGGACCGCACCACCTACGGCGCCGACCAGGTGACCCTGCTGCGCCGCTACGTCGACCTCGCCGAGGGCTGCGGCCTCGGCTACCTGATCACGTTCCCGTACCCCCGCTACGCCTACGCCGTGGTGCACGAGGGCTCGCTGCCGTCGGGCTGGTGGTGCGACGACCTGTCCTACGCCCACGAGCTCGGCCACAACCTCGGCTGCACCCACGACCGGGCCAACGCCGGCGGCTACCTCGGCCGCTTCGAGGACTCCTACGGCTACCAGCAGCCGGCCGGCGTGTTCCGCACCGTCATGGCGTACGCCAACGGCTGCCCGGGCTCCTGCCCGCAGGTCCCCTACTTCTCCAACCCCGACGTCAGCTACTCCGGCCACCCCACCGGCATCGCCCTGCCGGCCGCGGACGCGGCCGACAACGCCCGCACCGTCAACCTCACCCGCACCGAGATGGCGCTCTACCGCACCCGGCCCGAGTCGGTCTTCGCCGACGGCTTCGAGTCGGGCTCGACGGCGGCGTGGGGCGGCACCCAGCCGTAGCGGTCGATGGCCCGCCGCCTCGCCGTCGCCGTCGCCCTGCTGCTCGCGACCGCGGCCTCGGCCCAGGGCCCGGACGCCGACTGGCGGACGGTCGAGACCGAGCACTTCCGGGTCCACTTCCCGGCCCCCAGCGGGACCTGGGCGCGGTCCACCGCGGCGCGGCTCGAGGCGGCGCGCGAGCGGGTGGTCGAGGTGGTCGGTTACGCCCCGCCCGGGGTGGTCGAGGTGGTGGTGGCGGACCCGGAGGCCGAGGCCAACGGCCTCGCCCTGCCGGTCCTGGGCGCGCCGCGGCTGGTCCTCTGGACCACGCCGCCACCGCCGCAGTCGGCGATCGGCCACTTCCGCGACTGGCCCGAGGTGCTCGCCGTGCACGAGACCGCCCACCTCGTCCACCTGCTCCGACCGTCGCGCAACCCGTGGCGGCGGCTGGGCGAGGCGCTGCTGCCGCTGGGGCCGATCCCGCTCGCCGCGCCGCGCTGGGTGGTCGAGGGCTACGCGACCCTGGTCGAGGGGGACCTCACCGGCTCCGGCCGCCCGTCGTCCGACCTGCGGGCGGCCGTGCTCCGCCGCCGGGCGCAGGCGGGCGCCCTGCCGTCCTACGCCGAGCTGGCCGCGGACCCGGACAGCTGGCAGGGGATGTCGATGGCCTACCTGGCCGGCTCGGCCTACCTCGAGTGGCTGCGGGGGCGGGCCGGGCCGGACAGCCTGCGCCACCTCTGGGCGCGGCTCTCGGCCCGCCGGGCGCGCTCGTTCGCCGAGGCCTTCGAGGGGGTGTTCGGCGACGGCCCGGAGCGGCTCTACCGACGCTTCACGGCCGAGGTCACCCTCCGGGCGATGACGGTCGAGGCGCTGGTCGAGCCGGAGCGGCGGGACGGCGAGCTGTTCCAGGACCTCGACTGGTCGACCGGCCCGCCCGCCGTCTCCCCCGACGGCTCGGCGGTGGCCCTGGTGCGGCGCCACCGCGACCGGCCGTCCGAGCTGGTGGTGTGGTCGACCGGCCCCGACCCCGAGGCCGGGCGGCGGTGGCGCGAACGGGTCCAGCGAGCGGTGGCGCGCGACCCGGAGGACGTCGCCGCGGTGCCGCCCGCGGCCCACCCGCGCCAGCCGCTCCACCGCCTGCCGACCCGGGACGGGGCGGAAGCCTACGACCCGCGCTGGAGCGGCGACGGCCGCTCGCTGCTCTTCACCCGGCTCGAGCCGGACGGCCGCGGCGTGCTGCACCCTGACCTGTTCCGCTGGACGCCCGCCGACGGGCGGGTGGAGCGCCTCACCCGCGGCGCCGACCTGCGCGAGGTCGACCCCGCCCGTTCGGGCTCGTTCGCGGTCGCGGTCCGCAGCCGCCACGGCCTCACCCAGCTGGTGCGGGTGGACCTCTCGAGCGGCGCCATCGCGGAGCTCACCGCGCCCTCGGTCCTGCCGGTCGCGAGCCCGCGGCTCGAC
>CAYTJW010001000.1:0-2393 GCA_964438135.1 uncultured Thermoanaerobaculia bacterium | reverse complement strand
GCTCCCATCGGGTGACCTCCTTTCGACAAGCCTCCGTGGCACGGTGCCACGGCTCAAGGATGTCGCCTCTACTGATTCTCCGCGCGTTGCAGCGGACGCGGCTGCTACCTGGTTCGCAGCAACGCTCTCCAATCGTGAACGTCATGCCCCGTAGTAGCGACTGCGGCCCCGCCGCTTAACGCCAGCGTTAGCCGGCTCTGTACACCCCCAGTCGCGCGGCCGGTACCCGCAGGTGCTCGCACTGAACTCCCCGGAGTCTTCTGCAACCCGGGGAGCACGGACCGTCCAACACGGTCGCGAGGAGTAGAATCAGCTTGAGGGGTCGCGGACGATGAGGTACAAGATCGCGCTGCACAAGTCCGACGAGGGCTACTCGGTCTGTGTTCCCGGTCTTCCCGGCTGCTGGTCTCAGGGAGAAACCGAGGATGAGGCCTTGGCCAACATCGAGGTCGCTATCAGGGAGTACCTGGCCGTCGTCGAGGAACAACTCGACCCCGCCGAACTCCGCGAAATCGACGTAGCGGTCTGACCAGTGCCCAGAATCCCCGGCGTCAACCACCTCGATGCCGTGCGGGCTCTTCAGAAGGCTGGGTTTCGCGTGGCGCGCCAAGGCAAGCACATCGTGATGACGGATGGCACGAGGATCGTCACCATTCCGCGCGCAAACCCGGTGAACTCGTTCACGATGGGTGGAATCGTGCGTAACGCTGGCCTCACGGTCGAGCAGTTCAAGAGGCTCTTGTAACAAGCCGGCTAACAACGCGTTGAAGCGGACGAGGCCGCTACCTGGTTCGCCCTGATGGTCACCAATCGTGTCACCCGCCGGCCTCGCAGAAGCTACTGCGGCCTCGCCGCTTAACGCGAGCGTTAGACGTCAGACGAGCACGTGAGTCACTCCCGAGGAGGCTCGACATGAGACGAGAAGTGAAGCGTCGTCGAAAGCTGCCGGTCTTTCGCCTAGACTTGCCGGCCTTTCAGGACCTCCTCGTATGCATGACAGGTCTCTTTGCTATTGACCCCCGAGCCCCGACAATCCGATTGAGATCGCGCAACGAAGAACTCCTGTTCGAGGGAATCGAGGACCTCGTTGCAGCTACTTCGGAACTCCCGGCGCGAGTCTCCGACTTCAGCGTGCATTACGTCTGCTCGGATTCACGCTCTCTCCTTCTAGAGTCCTCTGGGTTCTTGGGGTCCCAGGCCACGATCACAGCGGAGGGACCTGACTTCGCTTGGTGCGCCGGGGCTTCCGCGACGGTCGTTCAGCGCCTACGTCAGCACAGCAGGTGGTACGGCCCCATCCGCGGTTGGCCACTCGGAGCGATGGTGCTCATCACAGCCAACCTCCCCATGCTCTCACGCCTCACTGGAACAAGCTTGTTCCGGTCCTGGGCCGCTACGGGCGCCTGGGCCGCGGTCCTCGGCACTTCGCTCGCACTCTACATATCGCGACGCCGCCTTCTGCCGGTCGCTACCCTTGACCTACGATCTTCCGAAGCCGCCGTCCGCCGCTACATGCCAGAAATCACTCTCGCTGTCGCAATCCTGGCGCTGCTCCTCACGGTCCTAGGCTGGTTCGTGGCTCGGTAGCCCCGGCTGACGTCTAACAACGCGTTGAAGCGGACGGGGCCGCTGTCTGGTTCGCCGTGATTTCCACCAATCGTGTCGTCCGCCGGCTTCGAAGAAGCCCCTGCGGCCCCGCCGCTTAACGCGAGCGTTAGACGGCGTTCTCCGGAGGTCCGATGGAAGCCATCGCGCGACGCATCGACCGGGTAATCAAGCACGCGCTGATTCCACACCTCCGCTCCTCCCGCTTCAAGGGATCAGGACGGACCCTCCATCGTCATCTCGAAGACGCAGTGCAAGTCGTCAACGTCCAAGCGAGCATGAGCAACTTCGCGGACACGGGTCGATTCACCCTCAACCTCGGTGTCTTCTTCCCGGAGGTTGCGGCATTCATTGACCCCGAGAGGGTTCCGCAGAAGCCCAAGGAGTACCAATGCACGATCAGCGCTCGCATTGGTCAGGCAATGGGCGCTCCAACAGACTTCTGGTGGTCCATCGGACCTAACACCATTGACTCCGAACTCGGCGACGAGGTCGCCAAGACGTTCATTACCTACGGCTTCCCTTGGCTGGAGCGCAACTCCTCCCTTGCCTCTCTCCCCGATGCGCTCGGCAGGAACGTCATCGTCCGCGCAGCTTGCTTTGCAGTGCTGGGTCGCCTTCAGGACGCTCAGGCTCTGGTCCGAGCGTCGATTGCCGACGACCCCAAACGGACCGCCTACCTTGTCGATTGGTCCAGAAGACGCGGCCTCCTACCGTCCTCGTTTGACGCCGTCTAACAGCCAATAGAGGCGACGTTGTCAAGAGACGTTCTTCGAGCTGACCGTCCT
>CAYTJW010000999.1:0-2399 GCA_964438135.1 uncultured Thermoanaerobaculia bacterium | reverse complement strand
CGTCGGTGACGGCGCCGAGGAAGCCGAGCCGGCCGGTGAGCCAGTCGCGCTTGAAGGTGGCGACCGCGTCGTCGTTGAGGCCGGCCAGGTAGAGGTAGGCGCCGTCCGGGCTGAGGGTGATGTCGGTGGCGCCGTCGAGGCCGTCCACGCCGGCGGTGCCGTTGACGTGGGCCTCGACGAAGGTCAGGGCGCCGGTGCCCGGGTCGCGGGCGAAGACGACCAGGGCGTCGTCGCCGAGGCTGGCGGCGTAGACCAGGTCGCCGCCCGGGCTCGCGGCCAGGGAGCGCACCAGGTCGAGGCCGTAGACCGTGGTCAGGCCCTGCATGTCGAGGTTGTGGACCGCGCCGGCGTAGGTCAGCCGGCCGGTGCCCGGGTCGCGGGCGAAGACCGCCACCGCGTCGGCGTTCTGGCTGGCGACGTAGAGGTGGTCGCCGGTCGGGACGACGAGCAGGTCGCGCGCCCCGTCGAGGGTCAGCAGCGGCACGTCGCCGAGGCCGTCCTTCTTGCGCTCGACGTAGAGCAGCTCGCCCGTGTCCTGGTTGCGGGAGAACACCACCACGGCGTCGCTGTCCTTGCCGGCGACGTAGACGTGGGCGCCGTCCGGGCTGACCGCGACGCCGCTGGCGCCGGCCAGGCCGTCGGTGGTGCCGCCCTGGACCACGGCCTGGACGAACGAGAGCTCGCCGGTGGCCGGGTCGCGGGCGAGGACGGCGACCGCGTTGTCGGTGGCGGAGGCGACGTAGAGGTGCTCGCCGTCGGGGCTGAGCGCCAGGCCGGCGGCGCCGGCCAGGCCGTCGAAGCCGTCCGCGCCGTCGGCGTACGCGCCGAGGAAGGTCAGGGCGCCGTCGACCGGGTCGCGGCCGAAGGCCGCCACCGCGTTGTCGAGGGTGCCGACGACGTAGAGGTGCTCCCCGCCGGGGTTGCCGCCGGGGCCGTCGAGGTCGGGGCTCGCGACCACCGCGCTGGCGCCCGCCAGGCCCTCCACCCCGTCGACGCCGTCGCGCTCGAGGTCGGCGAAGGCCAGGGTCTGCGACGGCAGGCAGGTCCACGCGAGCGAGCCGGGCACCAGGCCGGCCGGGTCGGCCGGGTAGAGCGGGAAGGGGTCCGTGACCGTGGCGCCGACCACGTCGCTCGGCCCGAGGTTGCTGACCGTCAGGGTGTAGGTGGTGGTGGTGCCGGCGACGGCCTCGGCGACGCCGTCGGTCTTGGCGATGGCGAGGTCCGCCACGCCGGCCAGCTGGTCGGTGTCCGTGGCCGAGTTGTTCGCCAGGTCGGGGTCGGAGACGTTGCTCCCCGGCCGCACGACCGCGGTGTTGACGATGGCGCCGGAGGCGGCCGCGCTGACCCGGGCGGTGACCGTGTAGGTCAGCGAGCCGCCCGCCGAGAGCTCGACCGAGTCGGCGACGTTGCCGAAGCCCGCCGGCGTGCAGACCGAGCCCGGCCGGCGCTCGAGGGCGACGACGGAGTTGTCGGTCGCGGCGGCGACGTAGAGGTGGGTGCCGTCGTCGGAGAGGGCCAGGCGGCGGGCGCCGCCGAGGCCGGAGAAACCGGGCGAGCCGTTGTCGTAGGCCTCGACCAGGGCGAGGCGGCCGTCGGCCCCCACCCGCATGACCGAGACCGTGCCGGCCGACCCGGCCGCCACGTAGACCTGGCCGCCGTCGGGCTCGACGGCGAGGCCGTCGGCGTCGGCCACGGTGACGGTGTCGACGAAGGTCAGGGCGCCGCTTGAGGAGCTGCGGGCGAAGGTGGCGACGGTCCCGGAGGTGGGCGACGCCACCCACAGCCACTGGCCGTCCGGGCTCAGGGCGAGGCCGGCAGGCCCGTCGAGGGTCCCGGCCGGGACGCCGCCGGCGCCGTCGCTCTCGGCCTCGACGAAGGTCAGGGACCCGCTCGAGGGGTCGCGGCCGAAGGCCGCCACCGCGTCGCTGGTGGAGCCGGCGACGTAGAGGTGCTGGCCGTCGGGGCTCATCGCCAGGGCGCTGGCGCCGCCGATGCCGGACACCCCGCCCGAGCCCTGGATGCGGACCTGGACGAAGGTGAGGGCGCCGGTCGAGGCGTCGCGTTGGAACACCGCCACCGCGGAGTCGGCGGAGCCGGCGGCGTAGAGGTGGGCGCCGTCGGGGCTGACGAGCACGTCGCGGGCGCCGCCGAGGCCGTTGACGCCGCCGATGCCGTCGCGCTCGAGGTCGGCGAGCTCGAGCTCGCCGGTGGCCAGGTCGCGCTCGAACACCGCCACCGCGTCGTCGAGCTCGCCGGCGACGTAGACGTGGCCTCCGTCGGGGCTCGTCGCGACCGCCGTCGCCCCGGCCAGGCCGTCGACGCCGCCGACGCCGTCGTGGTAGGAGGCGACGAAGGCCAGGGCGCCGTCGTCCTTGCCGTCGACGGCCTGCGCTTCGGCG
>CAYTJW010000998.1:0-2410 GCA_964438135.1 uncultured Thermoanaerobaculia bacterium | reverse complement strand
CGCCTCGGCCTCCCGGAGCCGGAGCTCTGGGGGCTGGCCGACCGCTCCCTCGAGCCCTCGGACCCCGGCCTCGCGGCGCGGCTCGAGGCGCTGCTGCTCGAGGTCGCGCCGCGCCTGGTGCTGGTGCCGTCGCCGGCCGAGGTCCACCCCGACCACCGGGCGCTGGCCCTGGCGGTCTACCGCCTGCTGCAGCGGGCTTTGCCCGGCACGCCGCTGCACGCGGCGGTGCAGGCGACGCGGCTGGTCGCCTACGAGGTGTCGGCGGTTCTCCGCCCCAACCTGCTCGTCGACGTCACCGAGGTCTGGGACGAGGTCCTGGCGGCGGCCAAGGAGTTCCGCTCGCAGCTCGAGGTGCGGCCCTACGTCGAGGTGCTGGACTCGATCGCCGGCGCCCGCCGGCTGACCCTGCCGGAGACGGTGCGGCGGGCGGAGGCCTACTTCGCGGTCGACCTGCGCTTCGTCCGCAGCCGCTCGGCGGCGGAGTGGGCGGCGGCGCAGGGGCCGGTGGCCGGGCTCGAGGAGGCAACCGGGGCGGCGCCGCTCGACGTCGTGGTCCGCACCCGCAACCGCCCCCACCTGCTGCGGCAGGCGCTGGCCTCGGTCGCCGCCCAGCTCCACCCGCCGGCCCGGGTGGTGGTGGTCAACGACGGCGGGGTGCCGGTGGCGGAGGTCTGCCAGGGCTTCGCCGACCGTCTCGAGCTCGACCTGGTCGAGCTCGATGCGAGCCGCGGCCGCGCCGCCGCTGCCACCCTCGGCCTCGAACGCGCCACCGCCTCGCACGTGGTGCTCCTCGACGACGACGACCTGATGCTGCCCGAGCACCTGCTCCTGCTCGGCCGGGCGGTCGCGGCCGGCGCCACGGTGCCCTACACCGACGCCATCCAGGGGCTGTGGCGGCGGGACTCGTCGGGCGAGCTGGCGCCGGTGCTGCGCCACCGCACCTTCGGCGGCGACTTCGACCGCCGTCGGCTCGAGCTGGTCAACCACATCCCCCTGCCCACGGTCGCCCTGCCGCGCCAGCTGGCCCTGGATGTGGGCGGCTTCGACCCCGCCCTCGACCTGTACGAGGACTGGGACCTGCTGCTCCGCCTCTCAGCCCGCACCCCCTTCGTCCACCTGCCGGTGCTGACCGTCGAGTACCGGGTCATCCCAGAGGACGGCTCCATCACCGGCGCCAGCCCGGTCGGCTCAGAGGCCCAGCTCGCGGCCCTGGTCGAGGTGTGGCGCCGGCACGGCCTAGCCGCCGACCCCGCCCGCCTGGGTGCGGCGGTGATGGCGCTGCTCGGCGAGCGGGACCGGGTCGCCGAGCTGGCCCGCAGCCTCGACGAGCAGCTGCTCGAGGCGCGGGGGGAGGGGGACGGCCTGCGGTCCGAGCTCCACCGCCAGAGTGCGGCCCGGGCGGCGCTCGAGGCCGAGGCCGAGGGCCTGGCGGCCCGCCTGGCGGTCGAGCAGCGCGAGCACGCCGCTGTCGACGCCCGCCTGGCCGCGGCCTACGCCGACCGGGAGGAGGTCGAGGGGCGGCTGGTCGCGACCGCGGCGGTGGCGGCCGAGGTCATGCCGCTGCGCGCCGAGGTGGCGCGGCTCGCGGGCGAGGTGGCGCGGCTCGACGGTCTGCTGCAGCAGATCTACCGGTCGAGGACCTGGAAGCTGCACGAGATCCTGGAGAAGCTGCGCGGCCGATGACGCGCGCGTTCCTGATCTGCCCGGAGCCGGTGCGGGCGCTGACCGCCGGGGTCGGCACCCGCTTCCTGCGCCTGGCCGCCGTGCTCGCCGCCTCCGGCCACCGGGTCACCCTGGCGGTGCCGAACGACCCGGCCGAGGCGGCCTCGCCCCCGGCCGGCGTCGAGGTGGTGCGGGCCGACCCGGGCCGTCTCGGCGAGCAGGCGTCCGGCCACGACTGGGTCCTGCTCCACGCCCACCTCGGCAACCACTACCTGGCGCAGCGCGACGACCTGCCGCTGGTGGTCGACCTCTACGACCCGTTCCTGGTCGAGAACCTGCACTACCACCGCGAGCTGGGCCTCGCCCCCTTCACCACCGACCACGCCACCTTCCGCCTCCAGCTCGCCCGCGGCGACCTGTTCCTGTGCTCGTCGGAGGAGCAGCGCCTGTACTACCTGGGCTGGCTGTCGGCGATGGGCCGGGTCAACCCCTACGCCCTCGAGGACGACCCCCAGCTCCGCCGGCTGCTGGTCGAGCTGCCGTTCGGCACCGAGGAAGGCGAGCCGCCGCCCGCGGGGCCGCGGGCCGAGGTGCTGCCCGGCGTGGCGGAGCCCGCGCCGGTGCTCTACTTCGGCGGTCTGTACGACTGGTACGACCCGCTGCTGCTGCTGGACGCCCTGCCGGCGGTGCTCGAGCGCCACCCCGAGGCGGCGGTGGTGTTCGTCGACCACCCCCACCCCGAGCTCAC
>CAYTJW010000997.1:0-2410 GCA_964438135.1 uncultured Thermoanaerobaculia bacterium | reverse complement strand
GGGCAGCGGTCGAGGTCGTCGGCGACGCCGTCGCCGTCACCGTCGGCCGGGGTGGGCGGGGCCGGGGTCCGGGCCGTCACGACCGGGGCCGGGGCGGCCGCGCCGCGGCCGAGCCTGACCTGCAGGCCGACCGTGGCCAGCCAGTCGCCGAAGTCGTCGGCGGCGAAGATGTCAGTGGCGTTGTCGTCCCAGCGGTAGCGGGCGTCGGCGCGCAGGTCGACGCGGTCGGACAGGCGCGACGCGAAGCCGAGGCCGGCGTTGGCCGTGAGGCCGTCGTCGTGGGTGCCCCAGACCTCGGTGCGCATGCCGCCGGCGCCAACCACGGCGAAGGGGGAGAAGGCCGGGCTGCGGGCGAAGAAGAGAAGGGCGTCCACGCCCAGGGTGCTGAGCTGGTAGTCGGCGCCGGGCTCGAGGTCGAGGGGCTCGAAGCGGCCGCCGACCTCGATGTTCCAGTGCCGGCTCAGGGCCTTGCCGAGCCCGAGCCCGAAGTCCACGCCGTCGTCCGAGGCGCGGTCGTCGTCGGCGACGGTGAAGCTCACCGAGGGAGCGAGGTACCACCGGGGGTCGGGCTCCTGGGCCGCCGCCACGGCGGCGACGGCGAGGCAGAGGACGAGGCAGGGGACAAGGGGTTTCTCTCTCACGAAGCACCTCCAATCCGTTCCAGGATACAACAGTATGCTGGTCTCAGGACAGTTCTGACCCCACGAGCCCTCGCCGAGGGCGCGAGGGAGGGGTTGCGCTGGGGCGAATGATAGTTCATACTCAGAACGGCTGTAGAGAGGGGAGACTGAAATGGCTGCCAAGTTCGAGGTGTACCAGGACAAGAGCGGGGACTTTCGCTTCCGGCTGCTGGCCACGAACGGCCAGGTGATCGCCACCAGCCAGGGCTACAAGTCCAAGAAGACCTGCCTGCAGGGCATCGAGTCGGTCAAGGCCAACGCCCCCACCGCCCAGGTGGTCGAGGTCGAGAGCTGAGCTCGACGCTGCCGTGCGAGTGAGCCGGGGCGCGGCGGGTCCACCCGCCGCGCCCTCTGTCGTTCGGGCCGGTTCGCCGGCCGGCGGGTGGGTCCCGGAAGCCGACCCAGGTCGCGCGGGTATGGTCTATCCTGACGGCGGGGGAGGATGGCGATGACGAGGTTGCTGGCGCGCTGGCTGGTGTCGGTGGTGGCGCTGGTGACGGCGGCCTGGCTGGTGCCGGGGATCACGGTCACCGGCAAGGCCTGGGTCGCGTACGCGGTGATGGCGGTGGTGCTCGGCCTGGTCAACGCCCTGGTGCGGCCGCTGCTCAAGCTGCTGAGCTGCCCGCTGATCATCCTCACCCTGGGCCTGTTCCTGCTGGTCATCAACGCGGCCACCCTGTGGCTGGCCGCCCTCCTCACCCAGGCCCTCGGCTTCGGCTTCCAGGTGGCCGGCTTCCTGCCGGCCTTCCTCGGCGCCCTGGTGGTGAGCGTGGTGAGCGTGCTGCTGTCGATCTTCGTGCCCGACAAGAAGGGCTGACCGGCCGGGTCCGGGCGCGAGGGAGGTGAGGCGATGGGTGTCCGCAGAGGGGCGCTGGTGGCGACGGCGGTGGTCCTGATCGCGGCGACGGCCTGCTCGGGCCTGCTGCCGACCACGATCGGCGACATCAAGGCCAGGCCGCGCGACTACGAGGGCAAGACCGTCACCGTCAAGGGTCAGGTCAAGTCGTCGCTGAGCATGTTCGGGATCCGCTACTTCACCCTCGACGACGGCACCGGCGAGATCACGGTCGTCACCGAGCGGTCGGTGCCGCGCGAGGGCGACACGGTCAGGGCCAGGGGCAAGGTCGACCAGGCCTTCGCCATCGGCAGCGCGAGCCTGGTGGTGATCGTCGAGGAAGCCCCGGGGCGGTGAGACGTGGGCGAGCCCCGTCCGCGGATGGCGACGCCGACCGCTCGTCCGCCCGAGCGTACGCGATGAGCGGTGCCGGCCGGGGCGCGCGTGCGGGGGCCTCGCGATCCCCATCCATCCACCACAACCTGGTGTTGGTGCAGGTGCCGGAGCCGGCCATGCTCGACGCCCTGCTGGCGCGCTCCAACCTGCGCGACCGGTGCGTGCTGCGGCTGTCGCCGGAGCGGGTCCTGCTCCCCCGCGCGGCCCTGCCGATGCTGCGGCGCCGGCTGGCCGAGCTCGAGCTGGCGACGGTCGAGACCGCCGGGCTCGGGGGAGAGTCGCCGTGAGGCGGCCGCGGCTGGTCAGCGAGTGGCAGAGCATGCTCCAGCCGTACCCGCGCGGGCTGCTGTCGCGGCTGTGGTCGACGCTCTCGGGCGGACTGCCGGAGCCGGAGCGACCCGGGGTGCTGGGCCGCGAGCTGGCGACGCTGATGCGCCACGCCGGGCGGGTCAAGGCTACCGCCCAGGTGGCCACGGCCGACGAGCGCCTGGTGCTGGCC
>CAYTJW010000996.1:0-2411 GCA_964438135.1 uncultured Thermoanaerobaculia bacterium | reverse complement strand
GAGGAGGGCGTGGCAGGCCGGGCAGTGCGTCGCGGGCGAGCCGTCGTCGGCCACCACCGCGCCGGCGCGGCTGACCCGGCCGGCGCGGCGCTGACCGCACATCCGGCACCGGGTGTCCGCCGGCACCCCGAAGCGGCAGGCCGGGTACCCGGGCTCGTAGCGCTCGAGGACGGCGCCCTCGACGCGACATGCCGGGCAGTCGGCCACGAGCTCCACCGCGCCCCGGCCGCCGCCGTCCCGCTCTGTCGCAGTGCCCACCCCCCTACTGTACCCGAGCCTGGTGGTGGCGTCGGGGCAGGGCGTACACTGGCGGCATGGACACCAGAGCCGTCGCCGCCGTCGCCCTCCTCGCCGTCGCGGCCGTGGCCCCGACCGGGGCTCACGAGCCGGAGGACCCCATGACCCCGGTGGCCTGGCTGGCGGGGTGCTGGCAGCACGTGGACGGGGCGGAGGTCACCCACGAGCAGTGGATGCGACCGCTCGGCGGCGCCATGGTCGGGATGAGCCGGACCGTCGCGGGCGGCCGCGCCGCGGCCTTCGAGCACCTGCGCCTCGAGGACCGCGACGGCACCCTGGTCTACACCGCCTGGCCCTCGGGCCAGCGCGAGACGGCGTTCCGGATGACCCGGTTCGGCCCGACCTGGGTCGAGCTCGCCAACCCGGAGCACGACTTCCCGCGGCTGATCCGCTACGCCCTCGCGCCCGACGGCTCGCTCGAGGTGCGCCTCGAGGGCAGCGGCGAGCCGGGCCCGCGGGTGGTCGAGCTGCGGTTCCAGCGGGTCGACTGCCCGTGAGACGGCCGGGGCGCCGCGGGTGGGCGGGGGGGCGGCCCGGCCCCGCTCGCGTTACACTCGGCGGAGGGTGAGCGACCGCACGGGCGTGGTGGCACGGCCGGTGCGCCGGGTCGGGGCGCTGGCGGCCGGGCTGTCGCTGCTGCTGGCCGGCGCCGCGGCGGGGCAGCAGTGGCCGGTCTCGACCCTCACCCCGGACGACGGCCTGGCCGGCTCGCAGGTCTGGGACGTGGTCCAGGACAGCCGCGGCTACCTGTGGGTCGGCACCGCCACGGGCCTGTCCCGCTTCGACGGGGTCGGCTTCGTCAACTTCACCGTCGCCGACGGGCTGCGCAACCACGTCATCCGCACCATCGTCGAGGACCGCCAGGGCCGGCTCTGGCTGGGAACCCACGACGGCGTGGCCCGCTTCGACGGCGTTTCCTTCGAGACCCTGACCGCCGCCGACGGTCTGGGCCGGGGCGTCGTCTGGGCCAGCGCCCGCGACCGCTGGGGCAACCTCTGGTTCGGGACCAGCGAGGGCGGGGTGAGCGTCTGGACCGGGGCCGGCTTCCGCACCTTCGGCGTCGCCGACGGCCTCGCCCAGGACTACGTCTACTCGCTCCTGGTCGACCGCCGCGACCGGCTCTGGCTCGGCCACCGCGGCGCCGGCGTGACCTGCTGCCAGGTCGAGCGGGCAGGGGTGCTGGCCGACTGCCGGTCCTGGTCCACCCGCGACGGTCTCGGCCACGACGAGGTCCGCGCCCTCGCGGAGGACGGGGCCGGCACCGTCTTCCTCGGCACTCGCGGCGGCGGCGTGTCCCGCTTCGACGACCCCGGCTTCACCACCTGGCCGACCGTCCCCGGGCTCCCGAGCGGCGACGTCTACGACCTGCTCGTCGATCGCCGCGGCGAGCTCGTCGTCGGCACCCGCGAGGGGGTCGCCCTCTGCCGGCTGCCGGACCTGGCCTCCTGCCGGGTCATGGGTCGGGCCAACGGCCTCCGCGACCCCTCGGTGCACGCCCTGCTCGAGGACTCCGGCCTGGTGCTGTGGGTCGGGTTGAACAACGGCCTGGCGCGGCTCGAGCCCGACCCCCTCCTGAGCTGGGGCGAGCGGGAGGGCCTGCCGGCGGCCAAGGTCTACGCCCTGGCCGCGGACCCGGCGGGCGGGATGTGGCTGGGGACCTACGGCGGCCTCGTCCACCTGCGGCCCGGGCGCGGCGGCGGCTCCCCGCGGCTGCGGGTGTGGACCACGCGCCAGGGCCTGCCGGCGGACGCGGTCTGGGCCCTGCTGCTGGGGGCGGACGGGCAGCTCTGGCTGGGGACGCCGGCCGGGCTGTGCCGCTTCGACCAGGCGCGCGGCTGCAGCCAGCTGCTCACGGTCGAGGACGGTCTCGCCGCCAACCAGGTCCTGGCTCTGGCCGAGGGCCGGGACGGGGAGCTGTGGGTCGGGACCCCGGCCGGTCTCGACCGTCTCCGCCCGGCCGGGCCCGGTGGGCCGACGGCGGTCGCGAGCTTCGGCCCGGCCGACGGCCTGTCGTCGGCCGCCGCCACCTGCCTGGCGGTGGACCCGCGCGGGCGGGTGTGGGCCGGCTCGAGCGGCCAGGGCCTGGCGGTGTTCGACGGCGGCGCCTGGCGGGT
>CAYTJW010000995.1:0-2411 GCA_964438135.1 uncultured Thermoanaerobaculia bacterium | reverse complement strand
GATCGGCGTGCTTCCGAGGTTCGTGGGAACTCGCAGTGTCTGATTCGGGTCCAGGCCCAGGTCCGAGAATCGAGGGCGTCCTGGACCACACCGGCAGTCGTTCTTGGTAAGCTACGCCGGAAAGGAGCTGCCATGAAGCGAGCAGCGTTGAGCATCGTCGTGCTGGGACTGATGGTGGGGGTGGCCACGGCACAGCCGACTCCCGGCAAGCAGACACCGGTGCCGGTGGGGACGCCGGGCGAGAGCCAGAAATGGGAGCCCAAGGTGATCACGACCGAGAGCGGCCTGCAGTACCAGGATCTCAAGGTTGGTACGGGCATCGAGGCGGTGGCGGGCAAGATGGCCATCGTGCACTACACGGGGTGGCTTGTCGACGGCACCAAGTTCGACTCCTCTGTGGGCAAGCAGCCGTTTTCCTTCCCGCTCGGCGGCGGCAAGGTCATCAAGGGCTGGGACGAGGGTGTCGCCGGCATGAAGGTGGGCGGCAAGCGCAAGCTCACCATTCCCGGCAAGCTCGCGTACGGTGAGCGCGGATACCCCGGCGTCATTCCCCCCAACGCCACCCTGGTCTTCGAGGTCGAGCTCCTCGACGTGAAGTAGCTGATTCAGGCTCAAGGCGTTCAGGCTCAAGGCTCCCCCGCCCACACCTGGGGCGGGGGAGCTTTTGTTTCGCCCTGGGGTGAGTCGGGGCTCTCCTTGAGCCTTGAGCCCGTAGCCTCGAGCCTGGGCGGGCGGGTGCCGGTCCGGGTGGGGGGTTCTCCTAGTCGTGTCTGTCAAGTGCTGCAAATTGGGCTGGGTTCCGGTCTTGGTCCCTGATGCAGGGGGGGCCGAGGAGCGAGCGGAGCGAGCTCCTCGGCCCCCCCTGCATCGTCGCGTCATGCTGCGGCCTCCAGGCGGCGCAACACCTCCTTCTTGTGCTCGCGGAGCTCGTTCATGTTGATGTACCGGATGTCTTCGATCCAGTTCTCGTGCATCTCCACGGCGAGAGCACGGATCAGGCGCAGACAGCTCTCGGCGTTCGGGAAGATCCGCACCACCCGGGTCCGCCGCTTGATCTCCTCGTTCTGCCGCTCCAGCATGTTGGTCGACTTCATGTGCTTGTGGTGGCTCAAGGGCAGACGGTAGAACGTCAGGGTCTCCTCGATGTTCGCCTCCACCCAATCGCACAGCTTGAGGTACTTCGCCTGCCACTTGCCGAGCCACACCGCCAAATCCTGGCGGGCCTCGGCGATCGTGCGGCGGTCGTAGATCCACCGCAGCTCCTGCAGGCAGTCGTCGTTGCCTCGCCGCGGTAGGTAGTCCAGCGCGTTCCGCAGGAAGTGCACGTAGCACCGCTGCCATGCGGCTTCGGGCACGACCTCCATGATGGCCCTGCGCAGCCCCGAGTGGTTGTCGCTCACCACGAGCTCAACGCCGTGCAGCCCGCGCTGCCGCAGATCGAGCAGAAACTCCTTCCAGCTCGACGCGCTCTCTCGGTTCGCCAGGTCCACCCCCAGCACGCACCGCCGACCGTCCCAGTTGATCCCGATCGCCACCAGCACCGCCCGCGACCGGATCACCCCCTCCTCCCGGACCTTCTCGTACCGCGCGTCCAGCACCAGGTACGGGTACGGCTCCTCCAACCGACGCCGCGCAAACCGCTCCAGGTCCTCGTCCAGCTTCTGGTTGATCGTGCTCACCGTCGACGCCGACACCGTGTGACCACACAGCTCCTCCGTGATCGCCTTCACCTTCCGCGTCGACACCCCCTGGATGTACATCTCCGCCAGCGCGCTCACAAACGCCTTTTCGCTCCGCTGATACCGCTCGAACAGCTCGGTCGAGAAACGCCCCGCCCGGTCCTGCGGCACCCGCAGCTCCAGCTTGCCCACCCGCGTCACCAGCGTCCGGCCCCGGTAACCGCTCCGATACCCGACCCGCTGCTCTGTCCGCTCCCACTTCTCGGCCCCAAGTGCCTCCTCCATCTCCGCCTCCAGCACTTGCTGGATCGCCCCTCGAAGCAGCTCCCGAAACACGTCGTCCGCCACCAGCGCCGCTTTCCAGTCAACCCCACCCCGCGTATCCTTCCCCTTGGCCATCGGTTCCTCCCTTGGGTCTCCTTGTCCGGTCGACCCCAAGTGCCCATTGGAACCCATGGCCCTCACTTTTGCAGACACCGCCGCACGCTACCCCAGGCTCGGGACCCACGCTGGTTGGCGATCGGTGGTAGTACCTTGAGCCTGTAGCCTGGAGCCTTGAGCCTGGGTGGGTGGGGGGTGGAGGTCAGTATCCTGCCGCGCAGCCGTCCTTGCGGGACTCGGTGGCGCCGGTGTAGATGCCGGTGGCGGGATCGCGCCAGATCGCCTGGGAGCCGCCGAGGGCGATGCCGCGCGGCGCCTGCGGGCGGTGGCCCCGGCGCCGCGGCTCCTGGG
>CAYTJW010000994.1:0-2418 GCA_964438135.1 uncultured Thermoanaerobaculia bacterium | reverse complement strand
CCGGCGACCGCGGTGGCGCCCTCGAGGTCGACCGCTGGCTGGCCGGCCTCGAGGAGCCCTACCTGCGCGGCGCCCACACCCGCGCCCGGGCCGCCATCGCCGCCCACCTCGGCGAGCCCGCGCGCGCCGTCGACCTGCTCCACCAGGCGAGCGCGCAGGGGCACTACCGCTTCGAGGACCACTGCGACCCCGAGCTCGAGCCGCTGTGGGGCGTCCCCGCCTTCGAGCAGCTGTGGCTGGCGGCGGACTAGGGTGCAAGCTCGCCGGTCGATCCCGTCTCGGCGGCGCACCAGCCGCCGCAGCTGCCCCCGCCACCGAACCTCGACCCGGGGGCAATCGGCGTCGAGGGGCGCTCTGCCTTTCCAGCGGAGCTGTCGGCTTGCGGAGGTGCGGTAGCGGCATGCCGCATCTCGACATCGCCCTGAGCGGCTGCCACGCTCCGGCGCAGCGCGAGACCCGGGGAGGGTGAGATGAGCCGGAGGCCGAGACGCGTGCAGGGCGGGTTGCACCTGGCAGCGGCAGTGGCGTGGGTGGCGTGCTGCCTCTGCGGGTTGAGCCTTCCGGTCGCGGCGCAGGTGGCCATGCTCGAGGACACCTTCGCCACGCCGGGCGGAGACCGGGTGCCGGGGGCGCCGCTCGCGGGTGCGCGGGCCGAGCGGGGCCGGCAGCCCTGGCGGGCGACTGCAGGGGTCGTGTTCACCGACCGGGAGTCGGTGAGGGCGTCTCGCCCCGACCACGGGGAACAGGCAGCGCTGCACTTCGTGCCGGCGAGCCTGCACGGCTACACGACCGGCACCATCGTCGCCGAGCTCGACCCGGGCCGGGCGGGCTGGGTCGCGGTGGGTTTCTCGCGCGACCTGTCGGCGCCGTTCCAGCAGGCGGGCGAGCTGTGGCTGCAGCTTCACGCCAACGGGCGCGTGACCATCCGCGCGGACGGCTCGCGTCACCTGCTGTACCAGGACGGTCACCCGTCCTTCCACCCGGGAACGAACCGCGTCGTGCTGCGCTACGACTGGGTCGCCAACACGGTGTCAGCTGCGGTCAACGGCGTGCCGCTCGAGCTGCGGGTCGCGGACCTCGACGAGGTCGGGTTTCGGCCGGTGGTCGCCGAGGTCGGCTTCCAGGCGCGGCCCGGCCCGGGGCCGTCTGCGGACCCGGTGGTCGTCGAGAGCTTCAAGGTCGAGGCCGGGACCAGGAAGCTCCGGGACACCTTCCTGACCGGCAGCGGCGGGAGAGTGCCGGGCGCGAGCCTCGACCTGCAGCCCCTGGAAACCGGCGGCACGACCTGGTGGAGCAACGCGCGGGCCGGGTTTGGCCCGAGCGCGGAGACGGCCTGGGCGACCAACCGGGGGCTGGGCAGCCCGGTCATCGCCTACACCCAGTACGACCCGGACGACGTCGCCTTCTGGTCCTCCCGCCTGGCGATGACCGTGGACCTCTCCGCCACCACCGCGGACTGGGCCGCCCTCGGGTTCCGGAGGCGGGACTTCGGCGCGGGCGACGTGCGTAAGGAGATCTGGGACGGCGGCCAGGTGTGGATCATGCTGCGCCGCGACACCCCCGGTCGGGTGATCGTCTACGCCAACGGCCTCGCCACCACGCTCTACGACAGCGGCGGACCGTGCCCCTACGTGGTCAGCGGCGCCAACCGCCTGCAGCTCTCCTACCACCGCGGCGACAACACGGTCCGGGCCTGGGTCAACGGCAGCGAGCTCACGCTGATTCAGCCCGACCTGGACGCGCTCAACCCTCCCGTCCACCCCGACATCGGCCTGGTCGGCTTCGAGGTGTTCGGCGCGAGTGGCGTCGGCGCGGCCAACAGCCTCTTCGTCGACGACCTCGACCTGTCGCTCTACGACCGCATCCCGCCGCTCGAGCTGACCGAGACGCCGACCGACCAGGCGACAACGGCCCTGGTCGCGGCGCCGGTTTACTTCCGTTGCGCGGTGACGGGCGGGGTGCCGCCGTACACCTACCAGTGGCGCGCGAGCGACACCGCCAACCCCGAGAGCGAGTTCCACGACCTGGCGGAGGGCTCGCCGTACTCCGGCACGACCACGCCGACCCTCACCGTGTCGCGGGCCACGACCCTGCACGCCCGCTACTACCAGTGCTGCGTTGACGACAGCGACCCGGCGGTGCCGCCGGTCTGCTCGCTGGGCGAGGCGGCCCGGCTCGATGTGCGGGTGCCGAGGGCGGCCGACTACTTCAGCCCATCCACCCCCGACCGCCAGCCTGGGGACCCCCTCCAGGGCGCCACCACCGAGATCCCGTCCTCCGGGATCACCTGGTCGACCTCGAGCGGCGCGTCCGCGGGCACCCTGACGTTCTCGAACGCCTGTGTCGGGTTGCCGGCGGGCGAGCCCTGCCTGACCAGCCAGGGTGCCGCGAACGGCGCCGAGCTGAGCGCTGTCGGCT
>CAYTJW010000993.1:0-2422 GCA_964438135.1 uncultured Thermoanaerobaculia bacterium | reverse complement strand
GAATACGCCTTCCTGTTGAATGCCGCCCTGGACAAGGCCGGACCGGGCTTGCGACCAGACCGGGCCTGGCTGTCCAGCGTGGTGCCCGGCCTTACGCCCGTGCTCAAGGAAGCCGTGCGGCTGGCCTTCGGGCTGGATGTGACCGTGGTGGGCCCGGGAGTCAAAACCGGGGTCAAGATACGTGTGGACCAGCCGGCCGAGCTGGGGAGCGACCGCCCCGCCGCCGCCGCCGCCGCCGCCGCCGCCCTGGTGGCGTGCGGGGACGGCGGCGCCGGCGCCGTCCTGGCGGTCCTCGAGACCGGCACCGACCGGCAGCGCACCCTCGCCTGCCGGGCCCTCGCCGGCATCGCCGACGCCACCTCCGATGCCGGCGTCTTCCTGGGCTCGGTCGAAGGCCTGGTCACCGCCACCGCCGCCAGCGGGGTGCTCGTCGCCCAGGCCGCGGTCGACGCCCTCGGCGAGCTGGCGGGTCGCATGCTCGACCACCCCGAGGAGAGACCGCGGGTCGCCCGCGGCGTCGCCGCCGCCCTGGTCCGGCTCGGGCCCGACGGCCTGCGCGCCGCATCCGTCCTCGACCGCTACGGTTGGAGGCGCGACCGCTCGGCAGCCGAGGCCTGGTACCTGGCGGAGAAGAGGGAGTGGCCCCGCTGCGTCGGGCTCGGCGCGGTCGCGGTCGAGCCGCTCCTCGCCGCCTGCCGGCGCGACCACGACGAGGGCGCGGCGGCGGCGCTCGAGCGGCTGCACCAGCAGGGGCTCGTCGACGACGACCGCTACCGCCGCGCGCTCTGCCCATGAGCCCGGCCCCCCGGGCGAGCGCGGTCACGGCCGCGGGCCTCGGCGCCCGGGTCCAGATCCTCCTCGCCGCGCTGCTGTTCTCCACCGGTGGCGCGGCCGTCAAGGCCTGCGCCATGTCCAGCTGGCAGGTCGCCAGCTTCCGCTCCGGGGTGGCCGCCGTGGCGGTGCTCGTCCTCCTCCCCGCCGCCCGCCGGGGCCTGAGCCTCCGCACCCTGCCGGTCGGCCTGGCCTACGCCGCGACGCTGGTGCTCTACGTGACGGCCAACAAGCTGACCACCGCGGCCAACACCATCTTCCTGCAGGACACTGCACCGCTCTACATCCTCCTCCTCGGGCCGCTGCTGCTCGGCGAGCGCGCCCGCTCGCGCGACCTGCTCTTCATGGTCGCCATGGCCGCGGGCATGGTCCTGTTCTTCGTCGGCGTCGAGCGGGCCTCGCCCACCGCCCCCGACCCCCTGCGCGGCAACCTGGTGGCGCTGGCCGCCGGGGTGTGCTGGGCGCTGACCCTGATCGGCCTGCGCTGGCTCGGCCGGGAGGGCACCGGGGGCGGGGCCGCCGGGGCGGTGGCGGTCGGCAACCTGATCGCCTTCGGCGCCGTCCTGCCCCTCGCCCTGCCGGTCCACGCCACCGCCCGCGCCGACTGGGCCACGATCGCCTACCTGGGGGTGGTGCAGGTCGCCCTCGCCTACGTCTTCCTGACCCGCGGCATGCGCTCGGTCGGCGCCCTCGAGGCGTCGCTGCTGCTGCTGGTCGAGCCGGTCCTGAACCCGGTCTGGGCCTTCCTGCTGCACGGCGAGCGGCCCGGTCCCTGGGCCCTGCTGGGCGGGGCGGTGATCCTGGCCGCCACCACCGTCAAGACCTGGTCCGACAGCTCGGGGACAGCGGCGAGAAAGGAAGGCGTCGGTTGAGCGGGGGCCCCTCGGGTACGGGCACGGGTACGGGTAAGGGCACGAGCGCTCCGGTCCGGGCGGACGGGGGAGGTCGGCCGGGCTACCGCTTCCCGGTCGCGACGGTGACCACGGTGTGGATGCCGCCCCGCAGCCGGTAGTCGAGCACGACCTCCATCCAGCGGGGCGAGCAGCGCCGCGCCAGGTCGTCGAGCACGCGGTTGGCGGCGTGCTCCTGGTAGATGCCGACCGGGCGGTAGCTGGTCAGGTAGTACTTGAACGACTTCAGCTCCAGGCAGGCGTCGGCGGGGAGGTAGCGGACGGTCAGGGTGCCGAAGTCGGGCAGGCCCGAGAACGGGCAGACGCAGGTGAACTCCTCGGTCGAGATCTCGACCACCGCGTCCCGACCCGCGTACTCGTAAGGGAAGGTCTCGAGGACGTCGGCGGCGACCGCCTCGACGCCGACGAACGGGAACCTGCGGCCCTCGGCCTCGACCATCGTTCCTCCCGCGCCCGGCGCGGCCACCGTCCTGTCGGGGCCGCCGGGAGCGGCGATGGTACCACCCCGCCCGGCTCAGCTGCCGTCGGCGGCGCCCGGCGGCGGTTCGGCTCCCGGGCCCGCCCGTCGGCGCGAGCGGCGGGCGACCTCGCTCAGGGCCCGGTCCAGCCAGGCGTGGCGGCGCCGCAGGCGCTCGACCCAGCCCCGCACCCGCCGCGACTCGCGCGACAGCACGTAGAGG
>CAYTJW010000992.1:0-2423 GCA_964438135.1 uncultured Thermoanaerobaculia bacterium | reverse complement strand
GTCGACCCTGCGGGTCTCCTCGGGATGACAGGGGTCTTGAAACAGGCTCAGCTGAACGCTAGCAGACCCTCACCTCCCCGGTGTAGAGGTTGACGCAGAACGAGGCGTGGTAGTAGCCGAGGCGGACCTCGACGACCACCCACTCGCTGCCGTCGAAGGTGGCGCTGACCTCGGCGGTGGTGGTACCGGTCTCGGTCGGGTAGGGGAACTCGAGCCGGAGGACGCCGACCGGGAACAGCTGGAAGCCGGTGCCGCCGACGGTGGCGTCCCACGCGAGGTCGGCCCAGCCGTCGACGGCGGCGCCGTTGACGTCGAGGTGGACCTCGCCCGCGAGCAGCGCGGTCTGGGGCCGCGCGCCCTGGCCGAAGCCGAGCACCAGCCGGAGCAGGGCGTCGAGCCCGTAGACGTACTGCGCGCCCGCGCCGGTGTCGGTCAGGGTGGTGGTCAGGTCCGCGGCCAGGGTCGACGGGTAGCCGTCGACGACGCAGACGTCGGCGTCGGCCTCGCCCTCCTGGCGGAAGGCCCAGCCGAGGGCGTCGAAGCCGTACTCGCAGCCGGCGAAGGCGATCTGAGCCTGCCAGCACTTGCCCTCGGGCGACTGGCCGGGCAGCAGGGTGTCACCCGAGTAGGACACCGTCACGCAGGCGGCGTCGGCCGCCTTGCCGCCGATCACCTTCGGCCCGGAGCTGCCGACCGCGGCGTTGAGGGCGCGGGTGGTGGCGATGACCGTCTCCTCGACCTGGTCGAGGCCGGGGTCCTCCCCCAGGCTGCGCGCGGCCTCGACGTAGGTCGGGTCGGAGGAGGCGGCGTCGACCACCGACAGGTAGGCGGCGACGACCGCGTCGTCGGCGTCGGCGGCGGCCAGCGCGAGCTCGACCGTGGCGCCCGCGAAGTCGCTCGCGTCGAACAGGGCACCGAGGTTGACCTGGGTCTGCTCGGCCGCACCGAGGCTCCGGCTGGCGGTGGCGAGGACGCTCCCGTCCGCTGCCCGCAGGGTCAGGTCGACCCGGGACCCCGAGCTGGTCGCGACCAGGCCGAGGTTCGAGCGGTAGCCCGAGCTGACGGCCGCGCCGGTGAGGTAGGCCGTCTCGCCGCGGCCGGGCAGGCTGGTGAGCAGGCGGGCCGGGATCGACTGGCCGTAGGTGCCGGCCGGGGCGGTGTTGTAGGTGCGGGAGGTGGCCAGGACGAGCTGGTCGGAGTGGAGGGCGAGGGCGCCCTGGGCGCTCCCCAGGCCGAAGGTGTCGAGCACCACGTCGGGGAGGGCGAGCTGCTCGCCGGCGGCCAGGGTCACGGTCCGCCGCGCCGGGCTGGGGTTGGCCTGGTTCTGCAGCCAGAGCTCGAGCACCACGATCGCCGGCTGGGAGGCGGTGTTGAGCACCCAGGCGTCGGTGCGCCAGCTCGAGCCGGCGGCGCCGGCCGAGTGGGCCACGGCCGGGAAGAGCAGCTCGGTGCCGAGGTCGAGGCTGGAGGCGGCGGCGACGTAGACCGGGTCGTTGCTGCCCGGGGCGACCACCGACGCGTAGGGCACGATCAGCCCGTCCGCCGTCACCCGCGCGCAGGCGCTGGCGACCGGCGTCACGCCGAGCCGCGCGAAGACGTCGTTGAGCTGGGTCTGGCCGTAGGGCTGCTCGGCAAAGCCGGCCGCGCCGAGGCTCTCGCCCGTGGCCGAGACCAGCTCCACCGTGACGTGGGTCGCAGCCGGCTCCAGGCTGACCCAGCCGAGGTTGGTGCGGTTGCCGCCGGTGCCGGCCAGGCCCACCAGCAGCGCCGTCTGCCCGCGCCCCAGCGCGGCCGTGGCCGCCACCCCGGGGATGGCCTGGCCGAAGGTCCCCTGCGGGCTCTGGTTGAAGGTGCGGGAGGTGACGACCAGCTGGTCGGCGGCGGCGTCGAGCTTGAGCGCGCCGTTGCCGGTGGTGCCGAACAGGGTGGCGACGGCGTCCTCGGTGACCAGGGTGTCACCCGCCGGCACGGCCAGGCTGGCGGTGGTGGCGAGCGCCGAGTTGTCGGCGCCCTGCGCGAGCAGGGTGACGGTCACGGTCGTGTCGGTCGGGCCGAAGTTGTGGACCACCAGGTCGGTCCGCCAGACGCTGCCGCCCGCGCCCTGAGCGTGGGCCGCGGCCGGGACCCACCACTGGCCGGCAGCGGCGGTCGCTGCGGTCGCGAGGAGAACCAGGGACGTTGCCAGGAAGCTTCTCATCGTCACACCCTCCTTCGTTGCGGGTCGGGCCCTCCGATCCATGATGCACCGGCGGGCAGGCGGTCGAGACCCATCCGTCACTCCAGGTGCCCGGCGAAGGCCGGGCTGACCATCAGCAGCTCGAGGGCCGAGCGCCGCAGCCGCCCGGCGGCGACGACCGCCGGCAGCAGCGGCGACTCGAGGGCGGCGGCGACGAGGTCGAGGAGGCGAGCCGGCCTCACCTCCC
>CAYTJW010000991.1:0-2426 GCA_964438135.1 uncultured Thermoanaerobaculia bacterium | reverse complement strand
GGCCCGGCCGCGAGGGCGACGAGCCTCGGGAGCGGCGCGAGGGCGGCGTGAGCGAGGCCGGGCCGCTCCACCGTCGCGAGCCCACCTGGGTCGAGTCGGCCCCTCGCCGGGCCGCCGGCGCCAGAGGAGGCCGCGCCCGGCAGCGCGCGGCGGTCCCCCGCCGCCTCCGTCACGCTCCCGGCGCGACGTTCGATTCGACCTGGACCGCGACGGTGCGGTTGCGGCCCTCGGCCTTGGCGCGGTAGAGGGCCTGGTCGGCGACCGCGATCAGCTCCTCGAGAGAGCCGCCCACGGAGGCCACCACGGCCGCGCAGCCGAGGCTGACGGTGACGCGGTGGCTGCCGTCGGGGCCGGGGTCGGGCAGCTCGGTCGCGGCCACCGCCAGGCGCAGCTCCTCGGCCACCTGGCTGGCGCCACTGAGGTCGGCCCGGCTGAGCAGGGTGATGAACTCCTCGCCGCCGTAGCGGGCGACGACGTCGCCGGCGCGGCGCAGGCGCTCGGCCAGCACCCGCGCCACCGCCTGCAGGCAGCGGTCGCCCGCGGGGTGGCCGCAGGCGTCGTTGAAGCGCTTGAAGTGGTCGACGTCGAGCATCACCACCGCCAGCGACGACCGGTCGCGGCTCGCCCGCCGCCACTCCAGGTCGGCCAGCTCGAAGAAGCGACGGCGATTGGCGACGCCGGTCAGGGGGTCCTCGGTCGCCAGCCGGGCGAGGAGTGCGTTGGCCTCGGCCAGCTCGGCCGTGCGCACCGCCACCAGCGCCTCCAGCTCGCGCCGCCGGCTCTCGAGGTAGCGCAGGCGCAGGCGGACACCCCCCGCCACCGCCACGCCGGCGATCGCCACCAGTTGACCGCGGAACCACCAGGTCTGGTGGAAGCGGGGCCGGATCACGATCGCCACCGGCGCGGCCTCCGGCCCCCACTCGCCGTCGCCGACCCGGGCCTGGACCCGGAACCGGTAGCGCCCCGGCGGCAGGCCGGTGTAGCTCTTGGTGCGGCGGGGGCCGAAGTTGACCCAGTCCTCGTCGAAGCCGTCCAGCCGGGCGCGGTACGCCAGCCGCTCCGGCAGCAGCAGGCTGGGGGCGTTGAAGGAGACCTCCACGCTGCGACCGCCCGGGGGCACGACCACCGGCCCCTCGCTCGGGGCCCACTCCAGGCCGTCCACCACCACCGCCTCGACCAGGGCCGCGGGCGGCGACGGCTGCAGCCGGGGCCGGCGCGGGTCGACGACCGCCAGCCCGCCGTCGGTCACGAAGGCCAGCCGCCCGTCGGCCAGGCGGCAGCCCGCCGGCTGCACCGTTCCCAGCGAGCTCCGCGTGCGCAGGCCGTCGGCCTCGGTCAGGACCAGCGGCGCGAGCGAGTCCGCGGCGCCGCTGGCGACTGCCTCGAGCTCCTCCAGCCGCACCGCGGCAATGCCCTCGCGGGTGCTGAGCCACAGCCTGCCGGCGTCGTCGTCGAGGATCTGGGCGACCCAGTTGCTGGGCAGGCCCTGGTGTGCGACCACGCTGGCGAGACGACCGTCGCGCAGCCGGCCGAGCCCGCTCGTGGTCCC
This sequence comes from uncultured Thermoanaerobaculia bacterium, assembly GCA_964438135.1. Taxonomy (GTDB): domain Bacteria; phylum Acidobacteriota; class Thermoanaerobaculia; order Thermoanaerobaculales; family Sulfomarinibacteraceae; genus CAYTJW01. The sequence goes on along the minus strand of CAYTJW010000991.1, from coordinate 877 downwards.
GACCCACAGGGTGCCGGCGTCGTCGAGGTGGAGGGTGAGGACGTAGTCGCCCGGCAGGCCGTCGCGGGCGGAGTAGGTGGTGACGGTCTCCCCCTCGACCCGGTTGAGACCGGCCGTGCCGCCGGCCCACACCACCCCGTCCGGGGTCACCGCCAGGGCGCCGATCAGGTTGTCGGTGAGGCCGTCCCGCTCCCGGGTCAGGTGACGACGCACCCCGTTCTCGACCAGCAGCAGGCCGCTGCCCCGGGTCCCGACCCAGACCCCGCCGCCGGGGTCCTCGGCCAGGGCGATGGCGAGCTGGGAGGGGGCGCCCTGCGCCGGGCCGTGGACGAGGACCTCGACCCGCCCGCCGGCTTGCCGCAGCAGCCCACGGTCCGAGCCGGCCCACAGCCGGCCGCTCCGGTCCTCCAGCACCGACACCACCTCGGCGGCCGGGATCGAGGCCACGGTCGGGCCGGGCAAGGGGTCGGACGAGCCCACCCCGACCACGCCGCCGTAGCCGCCCAGCCACACCGTCCCGCTCCGCCCCTGGCCGACGCTGCGGAGGGCCGCCACAGGGACTCCATCGACGAGGCTGACCGGCAGCGCCACGGCGTCGGCGAGCTGGACCAGGCCCGCGTCGGTGGCGACCCAGAGGCTGCCGTCACGGTCCTCGAGGAGGTCCTTCGTCGCCGCGCCCAGGATCGGCGACACCTCCTCGCCGACGCAGTCGAGCTGGCCGGCGGCAAAGCGACACAGCCCGCCCGTGCCCGGCCCGAACCAGAGGGCGCGGTGCCGGTCCTCGACGACCGGACCGTCGAGCGGCCGGGGCGGGACGGGGACCGGCTCGGCCCCGCCGAGGCGCACCAGCCGGCCGGGGGCGGCGACGAGCACCTCG
>CAYTJW010000990.1:0-2427 GCA_964438135.1 uncultured Thermoanaerobaculia bacterium | reverse complement strand
GCTCCGGCGACACCACCACCTTCCTCGCCTACGACCCCCACGGCTCCCTGGCCGACCACCGCGCCCGCTTCTACGACCCAGCCACCCAGCTCTTCCTCGAGCCCGACCCCCTCGGCCCCGTCGACAGCCCCAACCTCTATCAGGCGTTTTCCTTCGACAGCCTCAACGTCACCGATCCGTGGGGGATGACAAACTGCGTGAACCTCCTGGATCCCGCCTGCAGGAGGCAATGGGGGACGGACCTCGCCGGTATCGCCGAGTACCTTCCGCGGGAGACGATGAGGACTAACGTCGCGGTCGGTCTCCGCGTGTTGGCGGCCGCGAAGCAGACGGGGGACTTCAGCGCTGGCGTTGCGAACGGCTACGGCAGCAGCATGCTGCTCGGCGCGGGCCGCATCGAGCCTCAAAGCCGCGCCACTTCGCTCGGTCAACGAGTGGGTGACGTCGGTGCGGTCGTTACAGGCGCTGCCGAGATCAAGGGAGGCGGCACCGGTCTCGTCCTGAGTCTGGCGGCCGATGCGTCGGGGGCGTTGACGCTGCCCGGCTTGGTCGCGACCGCAGTGAGTGGGGCCGTCGCAGTCCACGGTGCGAGCGCGGTTTACACCGGTACCAAGAACCTCTCTGACCCGAACGTATACGCGACTCGGCAAGGGTCAGAGGGTTTGGCGGATTCAAGCTACGGCGAACCAAGCGACTCGCCACTGCAGGAACCCGTTGACCAGCAACTGACCACGATGGGCCCCGATGCCAGCGGCAGGAGCGTAGGTCAGCAGCAGGGTCGTGAGTTTCGCGTCGATTGGCTGGAAGTCGGCGAGTTTGACCCCAGTCTACCGGCCAACGTGCGCGGTTGGCTTGCGAACGAACGGCGGCGCGTGGAGGCAGGGCAGGCAACCGCTCCCCGGAACCCTCCGGGTTTTGTGATGGCGCACGGGCGTGCTACGCCAGCTAGAGAAGGCTTCGACTACTCCAACGCTAGGCTTCAGGGTGAGGACTTGAACAAGCTCGAGGAGTTCATCCGGCGCCGATGGGGAGGAGGTTCATAGGTCTTGGTCGACCTTGGTGAGCTTCGCGGTCTTCTTCAAAGCGGCATTCGTCTTTCCAAGCAGGGCTCCTACCAGCGACGCGCCCCGGCACCCGAGGCTGTGCCACTTCTGGTGGAGGCGCGCGACGGACTACGACGTTTGGTTCGAATGTCCCCTAATGACGCCGATGCGTGGCGTCTCCTGTCCATCGCGGAGGAGTGCCTCCTTGACTATTCCAGCGCAGTTAGGTCGCTGGAGATGGCTTTGATCCTCTCGTCAAGACGCGACAGACGAGACTTGCGGCGATTGGCTCTCCTTCGCCACGCTGCAGGTGAGTGGAAAGACCTCCTGCTCTCTCCAGCCCAACTTGCCGACCTTGGTGACTTCCTCCAAGCGCGGCTCGGAGGGTCAACTGGTGAGCGCTGCTTCCGATTCACGCTGGAGTGGCTGGCTCAGCAGGAAGGGGTTGCCGAATCCGCAGCGGTCATCACGGCGCTTGAGGGCCGCGGTGCATTCAGTGACTTCGAGGTCCTCCACAACATCGTGAAGGGCTGAAACGCGAAGCATGGGTGCCGGATCGGTGCCAGGGCCGGCACTTTGGCACTTTGTGGGTCCGGATCCAGTACCGAGGCGCGAGCACTTGGTCCTTCGGGTCAGCCCTTCCGCTTGGCCACGATCCACTCGCGGAGCTCGTCGAGGCGGTGGGACCAGAAGACGACGACGTCTTCCTCGAGGAGGCGTCTGGGCTCCTTGGCGGAGAGCACTCCCTGCAGGAGAACGCCGGTGACGACGAAGCGGCCCCACTGGCGCTTCCAGGCGGTGGCCTTCTTGAGCACGTCGTTGACGCGTTTGACCGAGTTGGTCGAGTCGTTGGAGACCTTGCACTCGAGGGCGAGGATGGAGCGCTTGGGGAGGCCGACGGCGACGTCCACCTCGTGGCTCGAGCCGTCGGCCGTCTTGAACTTCGTCTTGTGCATGAACTCGTCGTCGGCGAGGGAGCCTGGCTGGTCCACCATCTCCGACTTGATCTGGCGGTAACCGAGCTCGCGCAGCAGCCCGGCCACCTCCTCCTCTTGCTGGTTGGAGAGCCTGTTGCGGCGGACGGTGCGGTAGCTGTTGACCGCCATCATGTGCACGGTCGCGCTGACCGCCGCGCGGCGGTCCTCCTCGCTGCCGTCCCCGAGGAACGGGGCCACCCGCTCCTCGTCCCGCCACCTGGCGAACGCCTCTGCCGTGGCGCGGGCGGTCGCGACGCCGAGGGGTCTGCCCGTGCTCTCGGAGGTCTTGGGCCACGTGGGGCAGGCGAGCCTGAACTGGTCCTGGCTGAGCGGCGGCCCCATGAAGAAGCGAAGCACGTACACGTGCTTCCCCGACTCCCGCAGGGCCGCCTCGACGTCTTGGAAGC
>CAYTJW010000989.1:0-2432 GCA_964438135.1 uncultured Thermoanaerobaculia bacterium | reverse complement strand
TCCGGATATATCCCGGCCTTCACCCACACCTCGCCGCCCCCGGCCGCAGCAGCGCCTACCAGCCCGCACCGCGCTACTCCACCGGCGGTTCCTCGACCACCCCGCGCACCTCCACCGGCGGCTCCTCGACCACCCCGCGCACCTCCACAGGCGGCTCGACGCCCGTGCCCCGCGCGTCCTCGATCCAGCCGCGCGGCGCCTCGCCCGCCTACCCCTCCTCGAGCGGCAGCCGGCCGGTGATCGTCCCCCGCACCTCGCCCACCCGGCCGAGCCGGCAGATGGCGGCGCCCGGGAGCCGCGGCTCGGTCGGCAGCGGCTCGCCGGCGCCGAGCTCGGGACCGTCCCGCAGCTCGGTCGGCAGCCCTGCCCCGAGCCGGAGCCCGAGCCCCTCGGGCGGGTCGTCGCCGAGTCGGAGCTCGTCGGGCGGCTCCACCACCAGTCGCAGCTCGACCAGCAGCCCCTCCTCCAGCAGCAGCTCGTCGTCGAGCCACGGCTCCGGCGGCCACCGGCGGTGAGCTCGGCTCCCCGCCGCGCCTCGCGACACGCCGCCGCCGGCCCTTGACAGGGCGCCGGGGGCGGCCCATATTCGTGGTGTCCTTCGGGACCGCGGGTTTTTCCGACGGACCTTTCAGCCGCGTCACCCACTGAAAAGGCCCGGGTGGGCACACCCACCGCGACGAAATCCCGCCAGCGCGGGATTTCGTTTTTCGAGCGTCCGGGAGCGTCGTGCCGTCGCCATCCGCCGCCAGCTTCAGCGCCATCCGCCGGGCCGAGCGCCGCACCCGCCGGCTCGAGGAGTACCGGCAGGGCCTGCGCCCGTTCGCCCTGGCCGCCTACGACATCACCAAGGAGCACAACGTCGGCAGCCTCATCCGCACCGCCCACGCCACCGCCGCCAGCGAGGTGATCCTGGTCGGGGAGCGCGACTGGAGCGTCGCCGCGGCGCGGACCGCTCACCTCTTCACCCACCTCGTCCAGCTGCCGAGCTCCGCCGCCCTGCTCGAGCACCTCGAGCAGCGGCAGTGGCAGCTGGTGGCCGTCGAGCGCGCCCCTCGGGCCGTCAACCTGTTCGACGCGGTCTACCCGGACCGTCCCTGCTTCCTGGTCGGCGCCGAGCTCGCCGGGGTGCCGGCCGACCTCCTCGACCGCGCCCGCCTGGTGGTCAGCATCCCGCAGTGGGGCCTGGTGCCGTCCCTCAACCTGGCCGTCGCCGGCTCGCTGGTGCTCTACGACTACCTGGACAAGCTGCACCGCGCGGGCCGTCTCGACCGCCCCGGCGGCGGGCTGCCGGAGGAACGCGGGGAGGGAGAGCCGTGACCGGGGTCACGCCCCCCGGGCCGGAGCGCCATGGCGGCGGGCTCGAGCTGTCGCCTGCGCCCGGTTCCTGCTTGTCGCGCGGACGATTCGCTGCTAGAGTACCTCGCCCAGGGAGGACGCGCATGCGCCCACACTCGCTGTTGTCTCTCGCTCTGGTCGTCGTCGTCGCCGCAACGCTGGCTGCCGGCTGCGCCAGCCACCCGCGCGCCTCCTCGGCGCCACCATCGGAGGTCAAGGTGGAGTCGCCTCGGCCCGGGCCGACCCCCGTGCCCGAGCAGCAGGTCAGCGAGCCGATCGCCGAGCCGATCCTCTCCGAGAGCGTCCAGGAGGAGCTGCCGGAGGACCTGCAGGAGCTGAACCGCCGTGGCTACCTCCAGGACGTGTTCTTCGACACCAACCGCCACGAGCTGACCGACGAGGCGCGAGCCGCGCTCGCCGCCAACGCGGCCTGGCTCAAGCAGCACCCGGGTGTGCGAATCCTGGTCGAGGGCCACTGCGACGAGCGCAACACCCGCGAGTACAACCTCGCCCTCGGCGAGCGGCGGGCCAACGCCGTGCGCGACTACCTCGGCTCGCTCGGCGTCGCCGGCGACCGCATCCGCACCGTCAGCTTCGGCGAGGAGCGCCCCTTCGCGCAGGGTCACGACGAGTCGGCGTGGCGACTCAACCGCCGCGCCCACCTCGTGATCGTCGGGCGCTAGGAACGGAGGAGCCGCCGTGCGCCGCCTCACCCTGGCCCTGCCCGTGATGCTGTCCGTGGTCGGCCTGGCCGCCTGCACCTCGCAGGACGACATGGCGCTCCTGCACCGCGAGATCACCGACGTGCAGCGGCAGGTGCAGCAGCTGCAGGCGCAGGCCCTGCAGTCCTCCGACCTGCGGACGATGGAGCAGCGTTTCCAGGAGATCGCCGCCACCACGCAGCGGTCGAACGCCGACCTCGCCCAGCAGGTGGAGCGTCTGCGGGAGCAGATCGAGGCGGTCAACTCCGGCCTCGAGCTGAGCTCGCGCCGCCTGCAGACGGTCGCCCAGGAGCTGGCGGCGGCCCGCGCCCAGGCCGCGGCCCAGGCGACGACCCCGACCCCCGCGCCGGCGGCCCCGCCCCGCGGCGCGCCGGC
>CAYTJW010000988.1:0-2432 GCA_964438135.1 uncultured Thermoanaerobaculia bacterium | reverse complement strand
GCACAGGCAACGGCGGACCGGCGTGACAGGCACCGTTCCGGCGGCCCCGGCAGGGGAATCAGGGACCCGGGGGAAACGCTTCGGCCAAGGGCAGCTCGAGGCCGGGGAGGAGGGCGGACCGGAGCGTTTCGGCGCGGCCGAAGGTGGCCAGGGTGCGGTAGCGTCCCCCTTCCAGCACCAGCACCTCGACCTGGTTCGCCTCGGGGTCGACGACCCAGTACTCGGCCACCCCCCCGCGCTCGTACAGCTCTCGCTTGACCACCAGGTCGCGGCGGGCGGTGCCTGGCGACAGCACCTCGACCACCAGGTCGGGGGGCGCCAGCACCCACTCCTTGCGGATCCGCCCGGTGTTGGCGGCGAGGACGACGACCAGGTCTGGCTCGACCACCACGTCGTCGGCAGAGCGGACCCCGACCGGGCCGTGGATCAGCTGGCCGAGGCGGCTGGCCCTGAGGTGCAGCTGGAGGAGGAAGCCGAGCTCGCTGCACACGACCTGGTGGCGGGTTGCTGGCGGGGGTGTCACGTACAGCTCTCCGTCGACGACCTCGTAGCGCTGACCGTCGTCGGGAAACGCCAGCCAGTCGGCGGCGGTCAGGCGGAAGGCGCCGGGAACGACCGGTGTCGAGCTCATGGCGTCCTCGAGCCCATGCTACCACGCGCAGCGACCTCGCCCGGCCGGCCGTCGCCTTCCGCCGTCCACGGTCTCCTGTCGAGCGCGGATGTCAACGGGGTCCGCGGGCGGGGGCAGGTGCAGCTCGCACCGCCCCGAGCCAGGCGCCGGGTCAGCGGGGTGCTGTCACGGCCCGGCCCCCAGCGTCGAGGCACCGCGCGCAGACATCGGCGAACGGCGTGACAGGCACCATTCCGCGCAGACAACGGCGGAACGGCGTGACAGGCACCATTCGAGACATCGGCGAACGGCGTGACAGGCGCCGTTCGGCGTGACAGGCGCCGTTCAGGTGCCATTCCGGAGGCGCGCGGACCAGGTGTCGCCCGGGGCACAACGAGGGAGGGGCTCGCCGTCGTGGCGCTCTGTCCGCACCGGCCTCTCGAGCGCCCGCAAGCGCCGGGGGCGTTCCGAGTTCGGGACCGATGGCGACCGGCTGCGAGGCCCCGGTTCGCCTTCCGGGACGGCGAGCTTGCGGCGTGCGCGCCGCGTGTGGCACCCGGCTTGCTCAGTTCGGCCCGACGCGAGCGCCCATGCGGCCCGGGAGGCGCTTGACGGCCCGGGCCGTCCGTTCCATGCTGGGACGGGAAGGCGCGAGCTGCCCGGAGAGGAGGCGAGGAGTGACCACGTCGTCTCGTTCGTTGGCCGGCGTCGCCGTGGCCGTGGCCCTGGTGGCTGCTGCCGCGGTGACCGCACAGACCTTGACCCGGGTGGCCGACATCCGCGCAGACCCCAAGGGCTACTCGAACGTGGTGGTCACGGTGGAGGGCTTCGTCACCCAGTGGGAGGAGGGGCAGGGCACCACCAGCTTCTACTTCCTCAAGGACGACTGGGGGGACGTGGTCAAGGTCCGCACCTCGGGGGCGCGGCCCACCGTCGGCGGCCGCTTCCGGGTCAGCGGTCCGGTGGGCATCGACGTGGTCAACCGCAGCGACACCTTCATCTCCGAGGAGCAGCGGGTGGAGCTGGTCGCCCCGGCCGCGGCGCCTCCCGCGACCCCGCCCCCGACGCCGCCGCCAGCCGAGCGCTACCTCTTCGACCACGTCACCTCGGGCGAGGCCCTGCTCATGGGCGGCATCGCCCTGGCCCTGGCGGTGCTGGTGCCGCTGGTGGTCTGGCTGCTGCGCTCGCGGCGGCTGGGCGAGACGGGCATCGAGCCGGCGCCCGGAGCGCTCGACGACGGCTCCGAAGCCCCCCCGCAGGTGGTGGAGGGACGGACGATCAAGCTCTTCGCGCCACCCCCGGGCACCCTCAAGATCCTGCCCGGCCGGCTGGAGGTGGTCGAGGGCGACGAGGCCGTGCGCGAGATCCGCTTCTACCGGGTGCGGGGCCAGGTGACCCCGGAGGTCACCTTCGGCCGGGTCGCCGGCCCGCCGTTCACCCACGTCCAGCTCAAGCCGATGACGGTATCGGGCCGCCAGGCCAAGCTCACCTTCATCAACAACCAGTGGATCCTGACCAACTTCGCCGCCGACACCTCCAACCCGACCCGCCACAACGGCCAGGAGCTGCCGGTGGACGGGCAGGTCGCCCTGGCCGAGGGGGACCGGGTGGAGATGGGCGAGGTGGCGCTGGTCTTCCACCTCGCCTGACCGGGCCGGCCGGATGGGGGGCCCCCGCCTCCGCCTCGCCGCGGCCTCCCACCCGGGCCGCCGCCGCCGCCAGGAGGACGCCTGGCTCACGGCCCGGTTGCCCGGCGGCGCGCTGTTCGCGGTGGCCGACGGCATGGGCGGGCACGCCGCCGGCGAGGTGGCGAGCCGCCTGG
>CAYTJW010000987.1:0-2433 GCA_964438135.1 uncultured Thermoanaerobaculia bacterium | reverse complement strand
CTGGCGGGCCGCGAGCCTCAGTCGGCGATGAACGGGGCGACGAAGGTCGGGTCGCCGGTCTGGTCGTCGACCACCGAGGCGTAGCAGGTCCAGAAGCTGGGCGAGCCGGACACCAGCCGGACCCGCATCCAGGCGCCCTCGACCGACAGGCTGCCGAGCCCCATGGCGGCGAAGACGTCGGTCACCTGGTCGTAGGCTGAGGTGCGGGTGAAGCTCTGGATGGCGAGGGCGCTGCCGCCCGCGGAGTAGATCGTGACCTCGACCGTGTAGCTGCCGGACGAGGTCTGGACCAGGCCGAGGTTGGTGTGGAAGCGGCCCGGGACGGAGTGGACCATGGGCAGGATCAGCTCGGCGGGGGCGGTGGCGCCGTCGAGCCGCACCCCCGGGATGCCCTGGCCGTAGGTGGCCTGGTTGTCGCCCAGGTTGTAGGTGCGGGAGGTCACCACCGGCCCGGCCGGCTCGACCACGGCGTAGAGCAGGCCCGAGGTCGGGTTGAGGGTCAGGAGCGGGTCGTCGAGGTAGGTCGAGCGGTTGCCGCCGAGCGCGATCGGCCCGGACAGCAGGACCCCCGGCCACGAGCTGCCCTTGGCCACGTAGTAGAGGTTGACGGTGCAGGCCGTGGCGGACGGGTTGGCGACCGCGATCTGCGACCGCCAGTCGGAGTCGTTGAGGCCGGGCGCCGAGGCCACCGCCGGGATCAGCCAGCGGGCGCTGCCGGCCGCGCCGCCGACGGTGAGCGCGGAGGCGCAGGTGTTGTCGCCCTCGCTGCTCTCGGCCACGGCGCCGCCGGTGTCGAGGGCGACGCCGACCCACCAGGTCCCGGCCGCCAGCGAGGCGGGCAGGGTGACCGAGGTGGAGATGGTGCCGGTGTCGAAGCCGGCCGCCCAGCCGAGGGAGCTGGAGCTCGTGAGGAGAGTGTCGCTGGCCGGGTTGACGGTCGAGTCGGCGGACAGGTAGACCCCCCAGGTGAAGGCGCCGGCGGCGGCGCCGCCCGCGTTGTCGCCGCGCCACGACAGGCTGACGGTGTCGCCGGCGGCGGCGCTGGCCGGGCTGACCGAGCAGGACACGGCGCGCAGGTTGGGGTCGGCCGCAGCGCCGGTGACCGTGAGCACCGCGGCGCAGGCGTTGTCGGCCTCGTCGCTCTCGGCCACGGCGGCGGCGCTGTCGAGGTAGGCGCCGACCCAGTACTGGCCGGCCGTGACCCAGGCCGGGAGCGCGAAGGAGCGGGTCAGGGCGCCGGTGGTGGCGCCGGCCGCCAGGCCGCCGTGGTTCTCCGGCCCGTACACCAGCGAGTCGCCGGCCGGGTTGATGGCGGAGTTGGCCGACAGGTAGACGCCCCAGGCAAAGGCGCCGCTGGCGGCCGAGCCGGTGTTGGTCGCGGTGAAGGTGTAGCTGACCGTGGCGCCGGCGGCGGCGGTGGCGGGGGAGAGCGAGCAGGTGCTCGCGGTCAGGTCCGGCGTGCCGGCCTGGGCCACCTGTAGCGGCGCCCAGGCGATGTTGTTGGTCTCGTTGCTCTCCGTCACCTGGCCCGCGCTGTCGACGATCAGGCCGAGGTAGTAGCTGCCGGTCGCGGTGCCGCCGGGGATGGTCAGGGTGCGGCCGGGGGAGCCCTGGCCGAAGGTGTCGCCCGGGTCGTTGGCCGAGCTCTCGCTGACCTGGTCGAGGAGGGTGTCCGAGGTGCTGATGGTGGAGTCGGCCGACAGGTAGAAGCCGTTGACGAAGGCGCTGCCGACCGTGCCGCTGCCGGCGACGTGGCCGGCCCAGGTCACCGCCACGGTGCCGCCGGGGCTGACCGACGCCGTCGCGGGCGAGACGCTGTCCGCCACCAGGTCGATGGCCGCCGGGGCGTCGTAGAAGACGGTCACGGACCACCGGTTGAGGGTGCCGGTGTCGGCCGCAAGGCAATCGCGCACCGTCAGTCGATATGTCGAGTTGACCGACTGGCCAATGCCAACAAGGGGTTGCCCGTAGATATCCGTTGTGTAGTCGCGGTTGAGGTTGACACCGGCACCCCTCTCCCACAGGAGATTGCCTGACCCGGAAACGCGGAAGAAGCCGATCTGCAGGTCCGACATGAGGGGGTGGGTCACCTGAAGGTGGATCAGGTACCCGGTGATATCGGCCCCCGAGGGAGCGCTCGAGATGGAGATCGTCCTTTGCAGCGGCCACACAGCCGAGGTCGGCAGGGTGCAGTCCGTCGGCCCGTCCGGGATGGCGGCGTTGGCGTTGTCCTCGGCGTAGACCTGGGCCAGCGTCGCCGTCGTCGTCTGCAGCGGCTCGACCGTCACCGTTCCGCGACGTCGCGCGGCCACCGGCCCGTCGCCGTCGGCCACGACCGCCGCGTCCCCATCCTCCTCGAGCACCGTCTGGCGGTAGGCGGCGACCGGGCCGACGCGGGTGGTCGCGCCGCCGTGGTCGACGTGCACCACCGCC